>CBDTXT010000062.1:0-10459 GCA_965364465.1 uncultured Chromatiaceae bacterium | reverse complement strand
GTGTCGGCGGTGGTGCTCAGCCCTCAGGAAGCGATGGACCACTTCTCACTGCCACTCGCGAAAAAATCGGTTCAACCAGTCTGGATCGAAATCGACAACCAGACGCAAAGGCGGTACGCCGTCATGCTGCTCAGCATCGACCCTGATTACTTCGCACCGTCAGAAGTCGCCTGGATGTTTCGCGCGCAAGACAAAACGCGGTGGGACGAATTGTTCGATCTGTTCCTTGAAACCCAGCTACCGGTGCTGGTGCCGCCGAACAGCACGGTAAGCGGTTTCGTGTACACAAACCTGGACCCGGGCGCCAAGGCCTTCACGGTTGATCTGGTGGCCGAGCAGGATGTCCGCTCGTTCGAATTCGCGCAGCTGATACCGGGTTTCGAAGCGGATTTCATGCAGGTCGATTTTCATCAGGTTTACTCTGAGAGCGAGATTCGTGAGCTGGACCTCGACGGGCTGCGCGCCTATCTGGAGGCCCTACCTTGCTGCGTAGCTGGCGGCGACCGCGAGACGCCCGGCGACCCACTGAATCTGGTGATTGTCGGCGAGGGGCGGCACATGCTGGCCACGCTGAAGCGCCGCGGCTGGGATCTCACGGAAACCGTGCGTCAAAAGACGATATGGCGTACCGTGGCCTCGTCACTGTTCGGTTGGTACTATCGAACATCGCCGGTTTCGCCCCTCTATCTCTTCGGGCGACCACAGGACATCGCGCTGCAAAAGGCCCGCAGGACCGTTAACGAACGCAACCATCTGCGACTTTGGCTGGCGCCCGTCACGCTGGAAGGGCAAGACGTCTGGGTTGGTCAGATCACCCGCGACATAGGCATCAAGCTGTCCAGCAAGACATGGGTGACCCACAAGATTGACCCGGTCGTCGACGAGGCACGGCTTTACATCACGTTGGATATGGCCGCATCGCAGACCTTGTCCGCATTCGGCCACGTCGAGGGCGTGGGCTACGCCGACCGTGCAAACCCGCGCCACAACTACACCAATGACCCCTACTACACGGACGGGCTGCGGGTGGTACTGATCGTTGGGAAAGGCCGGCGCCCTCTCAGCGACCTGCGGCGCTTACGCTGGGCAGAGCCGCTGCCTCCCGGGAAACGACCAGAGGAAGTGGCCCCAGAGGCAACCGAATAGCGCAAGGTCCGGCGACTGGGCGACTTCCCCCCGGACATTGGCGTGGCATATTCACAGCGGCACAGGGAGACAGTAGCCATGCGCCCTCGGCTAAGCCATTCACTGATTCCGATAATGCTGCTGGGCCTGCTCGCGTGTGCGACGCGGACGGTGGCGCCTTACCCCCCCGCCGAGCCAAGCTATGCGCTCCCGGCCAGACCGGATGCCGTCTTCACCGCACTCGAGTCTGAGATTCGCGCCACGCATGGTCGCGAGGCCTCGGGATTCAAACTGCTCGACCGCAACGAAGACGGCCTGCGCTGGCGGCTGGCGCTGATCGACTCGGCCAGGCACTCGATCGATGCCCAGTACTATCTCTGGTACGGCGACGACGCCGGCCGGATCGTCGCAAAGCGCCTGCTCGACGCGGCAGACCGGGGCGTGCGGGTACGCCTGCTGATCGATGACCTCAATACCCTGATCAGCGATGCGAGCACGCTCAGCCTGCGAGACCGGGTGGCGGCATGGATCGACGCACATCCCAACATCGAGCTGCGTTTGTTCAATCCCTGGTCGAATCGAGAGATCGCGGGCCGGGTCGAAGAAGCCGTTGGCCAGATGCACCGAATAAACCAGCGCATGCACAACAAGGCCATGATCGTCGACAATCGAGCGGCGATCCTCGGCGGACGAAATATCGGCGACGAATACATGGGCCTGAACGCATCGTTCAACTTCCACGATCTCGACGTACTCGGTATCGGCCCGGTCGCGCGACAGACATCGACCGTCTTCGATGCCTATTGGAACAGTGACTGGGTAATGCCGGTTGCGGCGCTCGACCTGCCGGTCATGGCCGACGAGCAAGCGACGGGGCGCGCGGAGATGCTGCAGCATCTCAGGGAGGCCAAGTCGCTGGTGCACTTCCCCATGGCACCGCAATCCTGGTCAGCCGAACTGGCGACCTTGTCAGCCCATCTCCACATCGGGACCAGCCGGATCTGGGCAGACAGTCCAAAGACAGGAGAGATAGAACATGTGATGCTGGAGCGAATCCACAGCATGCTGAAGGCGGCCCAGCATGAACTCCTGATCGTCAATGCCTACATCATCCCGACCGAGCGTGGAATCTCGATGCTGCGCGAACTCGGGGATCGCGGCGTCGAGATCAGGATCCTCACCAATTCGCTCGCTTCGCATGACGTCCCCGCGGTCAACAGCCACTACAAGGAATGGCGCAGACCAATCTTGGAGACGGGGGCGCAGCTCTACGAAATGCGTCACGATGCCGCGATCCAGCCGCTGGTCTCCGATACGCCACCGACACGCGCCGAATACATGGGCTTGCACTCGAAGGCAATGGTCGTCGATCGTGAGCAGGTCTATATCGGCTCGATGAACTTTGACCCCCGCTCAGCGAAGATCAACACCGAAATGGGCGTGTTCGTTCGGAGCCGCGATCTGGGTGAGGCGCTGGCGGCGTTGATCGAGCGAGACATGGAGCCAGTCAACAGCTGGCGCGTGGAAACGGACGGTGCCCGTGGTCTGCGCTGGATCAACGACGATGAGGCCGTGAGCAGACAGCCGGCACGCAGCTGGTGGCAACGTGTAGAGGATGCCGTCTTTATGGCATTCCCAAAGGAGTATTACTGATCCGTCCACCGGCATCTCGCCAAGGGATCGCTGAGCACCGGGAACCCGACCACGGTATCATGGCGAGCAAGCGACGCCTTCTTGCGCGGGTGACCGGGTGATGGGTCCTCGGATCCGGCTACCCAGCCAATTCGAGACTGGATTAGGCATCGCCCAGGTCTGCCCACCCCTCGCACGGTCCGGTGAGCGATTGGCTGTAGAGGCCCTTGATTACGCATACTTCGATTCGCTGCCGCTGGCCCGACGCATGAACCTGCAAGCAAACAGTGCACTTCTGGACAGCCTCTACTGGATCACGCTGGTCGCGGTCGTGTTTTCGTCGGCCTCGGGTGTACTCAAGGCCGGCTGCAAGCAGTTCGACCTGTTCGGGGTCATCATCATTGCGATCGCGACCGGGCTGGGCGGTGGCTCGCTGCGCGACATGCTGCTCGACCGCGAGGTGTTCTGGATCAAGGACCAGGTATTCTTCATCGCGTCGCTGGGCAGCGCGGTCTTCATCTTCGTGGTCGCCCGGCGGGTGAACGTCCCGGCCAGACTGTTCTTGATCCCGGACGCGGCCGGACTGGCCGCATTCGGCGTGGCCGGCACGCTCGCCTCGCTGATGGTCGGCGCACCCTGGCTGGTCGCCAGCTTCATGGGGGTGATGACCGGAGTGATGGGCGGCATCTTCCGCGACGTATTGAGCAACGAGCCGCCGGTGGTGTTCCAGAGTCCGCTGTACGCGACGGTCTGCTGGGGCGGCTCACTGTTCTTCATCGCGTTGCTCGCGTTGGACCTCGCCGCGACGCCGTCGGCGATCGTTGCCGGCCTGACGATATTTCTGGCACGCCTGCTGGCGATCCGCTTCGACCTGAGCCTGCCACGCTTCCGTTTCAAATCCTGAGTCTTCAAAGAGGTGCCAACCGTGACCAAACAGCGCTGGAAAATCGCCATCCACCCGGTTCATCCGATCCTGCGGCGTCTGCTGCCGGCCATCCTGGTGTTGCTGCTCGGCGGCTGCCTTGGCTATCCGCAGGCCGTGACCCCGGTTCAGGGCTTCGAACTCGACCGCTACCTTGGCAAGTGGTACGAGATCGCCCGGCTCGACCATTCGTTCGAACGCGGGTTGCAGCAGGTGACGGCCGAGTACAGTCTGCGCGACGATGGCGGCGTGCGTGTCGTCAACCGTGGCTTCTCTGCCGCAGAGGCTGAATGGAAAGAGTCCCAGGGCAAGGCTTACTTCGTGCGCAGCCCGGACGAGGGCTATCTCAAGGTCTCGTTCTTCGGTCCCTTCTATGGTGCGTACGCGATCTTCGAGCTCGACCGCGAGGGATACCAGTACGCGTTCGTGTCGGGACCCGACGAATCGTATCTTTGGTTGTTGTCGCGCACCCCGACCGTCAGCGACGCGTTGCGCACGCGCTTCGTCGAACGGGCGCAGGCGCTGGGTTTCGATACCGCCGAGCTGATATTCGTCGACCAGTCACAGCCGAGTAGCTGAATCAGGAAGCCAAGGGACCGCGTCGGGTTGGCGACGCTCGCGATGCCTTCGAACCGGGCGCACACCCAGGATCCAATGCTTGAGCGCGATTTCGTTTGCCCATCGCGAGGGCCCTGGGTTTCCCTGCGCAGGCCACACACACGCACCGCACAGTCCCCGCCGGGAGAAGGGAAAGGCTGTTGATGCATCCGTTTGTGGACGGATGCCCGGACCCTGTAGTGGCCGCGGACAGCAGCGCTGGCCGCTGAATATCACCGAAACCCGGCGTCTCCCGATGCTGACGCCAGATGCGATCCGGAACAGCGCGGATCAGAGACCCCGGCTGTTGCCGCTCTCGACCCCGAGGATGGTCGTGATGTGCTTCTCTCCTTTGAGCAGCCGGTAGCTGCCGTCGGGTTCCTCGTAAACCAGGAAACAAAGCGGCTTCAGCTTTGCCTCCCACAGGATGCACAGTCGATCCTGGTCGTCGACGAACCAACGGCCGTCGCGACGCTCACCGTCATCATGCATGATGCGTTTGACCACACCCTGCTCACTGAACCAGTTCGAACACAGGCTCTGGTCTTTCTGTTTGCGGCACTCGACGGTCTGCTCGCTGACCAGCTCGATAATGTCGTAGCGATCGAGCGGATCGACGTCGGTCGCAAAGGCCGGGGACACGGCTACCGAAAGTGCCGCGACGGCGGCAAGTATCGCGAATCGCATGCACAATTCTCCCTGTTGCATCTCACTCCCACCAGGGTACGCGAAAGACGCGCGCAATCAAAAGCCGGCATCAGAAACGGCCCGCTTCGAAGTCCGCGTAGGCCTGACGGATCTCCGCCTGGCTGTTCATCACGAACGGCCCGCCACGGGCCACTGGTTCGTGCAGCGGCCGGCCGGCCACAAGCAGGAAGCGGGCAGCCGTATCACTGGCCTGCACGATCAGCCGGTCGCCGTGCGACAGTACCGCGAGTTCGTCGCGCACGAGCTCAACCACCCGGCCGTCCGCATCCTGCGCACGCACCGTGCCGGCAATCACGTACAGGAAGGCGTTGTGCGTCGATGGCAGGGTCTCGCTGAAGTCGGCATCCGCAGCCAGCTCCACGTCGAGGTACAGTGGCTCGGTCAATGGCTGGACCACCGGACCCCGGGTACCCTGCGAGGTGCGGCCGGCGACGACCCGGACCCGGGCCCCACCGGTTCTCAGCTCTTCGGGGATCTGGCCTGCCGGGTGCTCCTGGTAGGCGGGCGGATCCATCTTGTGCTCGGCCGGCAGGTTGACCCAAAGCTGGAAACCCGCCAGCAGCCCGTGCTCCTGTTCCGGCATCTCGGAATGCACGATACCGCGGCCCGCGGTCATCCATTGGATGCCTCCGGGCGCGATCACCCCCTCGTGACCAGCATTGTCCTTGTGCCGCATGCGCCCGGCCAGCAGGTATGTCACGGTCTCGAAGCCCCGGTGCGGATGCGGCGGAAAACCGGCGATATAGTCGTCGGGGCGGTCCGAGCGGAAGGCATCCAGGAGCAGAAACGGGTCGAGCATCGGCAGATCGGGCTGCCCGATCACCCGGGTCAGCTCGACGCCGGCCCCGTCGGTCGCAGGACGGCCGCGGATAACGCGCGACACCGTGCGGTGTCTGTCGGTCATATCGTCTGCGATGTGCATCTTCGCATCCTCAGGCCGCCCGGCCAGTCTGCGCCGGCAGCCACAGGTCGAGTTGGGCGAGCGCCGCTGCACGTGCACCCGCCGCGTCCGCAGCGACGCGCTCGGCGCCGATCAAGCGTACGTCCTCGATGCCGATAAAGCGCAGCACCTGTCTCAGATAGCCGCTGGCGAAATCTGCCGGGCTGCCGAAAGGTACCCCGCCCGACGCCATCACCAGGTACACCGGCCGGTCCATCAACAGGCCCTGCGGTCCGTCCGGCGTGTACCGGAAGGTCAGCCCCGCACGGCAGACGTGGTCGATCCATGCCTTCAGCGCCGACGGCACGGAAAAATTGTAGATCGGCGAGGTCAGCACGATCGCGTCGGCGTCACGCAGCACCGCGACCGCTTCATCAGAGGCCCGCAGGCGCGCCCGCTGTTCGTGGCTACGCTGCGCCGCCGGTGTCAGGTTGGCCTCGACCCAGTCGGCGTCGATATGCGGCACGCCTCCGGCGAGGTCGACATCGGTGACCCGCATGCCGGGATGGCGGGCCGCGAGTCGGGCCACCACCTCGTCACCGATCGCGCGCGATACCGAGTCGGCGCCGCGCGCGCTGCTGTCGATGCGTAGTAGCTGCTTGATGGGATTCTGGTTCATCTGTCGTCCTCCGGTTTCCTGGGGCAGCCGCGGCCGCCACCGATCCAAACAGCATCACCGTTGCCGAAAGCAAAATAAATATGGGATTATGCAAATCAATGTTCGTTTTTTTCGAACAATATGGATAGGTTTGCCGGCCTCGAGTCGCTGGTCGCCGTGGTCGAGGCCGGGAGCTTCAGCAAAGCTGCCGAGCGCCTTGGCATCGCGAAATCGGTCGTGAGTCGGCGTATCGGCCTGCTCGAGCAGCACCTCGGGGTCCATTTGCTGCGGCGGACCACGCGCAGCCTGTCGCTGACCGAACCGGGCCAGGCGTTTTACCGTCGCGCCGTGCGCATCCTCGCCGAGCTGGCCGAGGCAGAGCAATCGGTCAGCGACACGTCCACCGAACTGCGCGGCCGGCTGCGCATCGCCGCGCCGCTGTCGTTCGGGCTACACCACCTCGCCGGGGCCCTCAATGAATTCCTCGGCGAACACCCGGGCATCGAATTGGATCTCGATCTCAACGACCGGGAGGTGGGACTCGTCGAGGAAGGATTCGATATGGCGGTGCGGATCGGGTCGCTGCGGGATTCCTCGCTGGTCGCCCGGCGTCTGGGTACCGTCCGCTTCGTGACCTGCGCCAGTCCGGCCTACCTGGCACGGCACGGCGTGCCGGAAAGGCCCGAGGACTTGAGCAAGCATGTCGGACTGCACTATGCGAACCTCTCGCCGGCTCAGGCCTGGGTGTTCGCGCGCGGCGGCACCGAACCGGTCGTTGCGATCCCGAACATCCGGCTGCGTGCCAACAACGGCGACGCGCTGGCGACCGCCGCGGTCGCCGGGCTGGGCATCGTGAACACACCGACCTTCATCGTCGACGAGCTGATCGCATCCGGACGGCTGGTCGCCCTCTTGCCCGAGTACTGTCGACCGCCCATCGGCATCTATGCGGTGTTTCCGCCCGGGCGACTGCCCGCACGGCGGGTGAAGGCGCTGACCGATCACCTGGCCGGGCACTTCGGCGACCAGCCCCACTAGGGGCGCAGTGGACGGCGATGACCGACCCTCGTGAACGCGCGCCCGCCGTCGGCCGTCGCACCGTCAAGCGGATTCGCCCACAAGCGGCCGGGATTGCCGCCCGGGCCGGTTCGGGATAATGCAAACGCAGGCAAAATGTGCGGAAAAAACCGATGTTGAATATGGACTTCGAACGGAAGGTCGTGATCGACACCCGTCTGCAGGACTGGGAACCGAGTCCGATGCCGGGTGTCTGGCGCAAACCGCTGGCACGTGAGGCGACGGAACACGGTCATACCACCAGCATCGTGCGCTTCGATCCAGGCTCCTACTTCGCGCGCCACCTGCACCCGCGGGGCGAGGAGATCCTCGTGCTGGAGGGCACCTTCTCGGACGAGCATGGAGACTTCGGTCCCGGCACCTACTTCCGCAACCCGCCAGGCTCCGCACACACGCCGTTCAGCCGGCAAGGCTGTGTGCTGCTGGTCAAGCTCGATCAGTTCGCGCCCGACGACAGCCGCGCAGTGCGCATCGATACCCGCAACGCATCCTGGCTGCCGGGGCACGGCGGACTCGAGGTGATGCCGCTGCACGAATTCCGTGGCGAGCATGTGGCGCTGGTGAAATGGCCGGCAGGCGAGAGGTTCCAACCGCATCGTCATTATGGCGGGGAGGAGATCTTCGTGCTGTCCGGCGAGTTCAGGGACGAGTTCGGCAGCTACCCGGCGGGCAGTTGGCTGCGCAGCCCGCACCTGAGCCAGCACCACCCGTTCGTCGACGAGGAGACCCTGATCTGGGTGAAGGTCGGTCACCTGCCGGCCTGAAGCCGGCCGGCAGCGCAGACGCTCCCGGCATTCCCATCCCCTGGTCGACGTCCGAACGGTCTTGCAACCACCCTACCCGGCGCGGCGCAGCGTGACCCGGAAGCTGCTGCCTTCCTCGGGCCCGCCCTCGACATCGATGGTCCCGTCCAGGCCCTCGACGATCTTGCGACAGAACGACAGGCCCAGACCTACGCCCGGATAGGCCTCGCGCGGATGCAGGCGAGCGAACGCCTCGAATACCGCATCGTGCTGATCCGCCGGAATTCCAATGCCGTTGTCCTCGACGCAGACAGCGACCTGCGCCGGTGCGCCCGGTCGGTCGGCGACCGGCTCCAGGCTGACCCGGATCTGTGGCGGTCGCCCCGGGTCGCGGAACTTCAAGGCATTGTCGAGCAGATTCCAGAACACCTGACGGAGCTGGTCGGCATTGCCCAACACGCCGCCCAGCGGCTCGACCGAGACCTCGGCGCCGGTCTGGGCGATCTGATCGGCCAGATCCCGCTGCACCTCGCGCAGCACCTCGTCGAGATCGACCACCTGATCGACCGGCGCGCGCTCCACATGGGCATAATCGGCGAGCCCCTTGGCCAGCTCGCTCATGTCGCGCACCTCGTCGGTCAGCGTCTTGAGCTGTGCCCGGCGATTGCCGTCCATCGCATCGGAGGGCTCGGACCCGAGCAGTTCCCCGAGCACCGCGATCCGCTGCAGCGGCATCTGCAGGTCCCTGGACGCAATCTGGCTGATTTCGTCGAGTTCCTGGCGCGACCTTTCAATCATCGAGGCCTGGGCGACGATCTTGCGCTGCGCGGCGTTGTACGCCGACATATCGTGCAGGATGCCGACGAAGATGTGCTCGTCGCCCTCTATCGACTCGCCGAGCGTGAGCAGCACCGGGAACAGGCTGCCGTCCTTGCGCTGCCCTGTCACCTCGCGGCCCTTGCCGATGATCTTGCGCTCGCCAGTGTCCAGATAGTGCCGCATGTAACCGTCGTGTGCCGTGCGATGCGGCTCAGGCATCAGCATCCGCACATTGGCGCCGATCAGTTCGTTGGTCTGGTAGCCGAACAGCTTGGTGACTGCGTGATTCACGTGCTGGATCTCGCCGGTCGCGTCGGTTGTCACCATACCGTCGACCATAGACTGCAGGATCGCACGCTGGCGGCTCACGCTCGACTGGAGGCTCCGCATGAACAGGCTGCTGTTGCGTTGTTCGAAGCGTCGGATCGCGAACAGCAGCGCAGCACTGATCGCCAGCAGCGCGAGCACCAGCCCGGCGACCTTCAAGTAGACCTGGCGCACGGACCCGGCCAGCGCCGCTGCATCCGGCAGCACCAGCAGGCGCCACTCGGTGCCGGGCAGGTCGACGGCGTAGTGACCCGCGACAAGCTCCTCGGGCTCGACGCGAAAGTCGCCGCCCAGCGTATCCCTTGCACCGGCGCTGGTCACTTCGATCAGGCTCGGCTCGTCGCGGTTGACCAGCAGGATACGCGCCCCGGATGCCTGCTCTGCGGCCGCGATCAGCTCAGCGATGCGGTTCGGCGACATGCTGATGAAGAACAGGCCGGTCGCGCCGTCCTCGAGTTGCCATTCGCTGATCAGGTCGAAATGGTAGGCGTCCGGCACCGGGTGTATCGGCGGCAGCACGTACTCACCGTCACCGCGCTGTCGCGCGTCCAGATAGTCGCGCATCGAGGCCTCGCAGACCGGCCCGACCAGGCCGTCGAAGTCCTCGAACAGTGGCCTGCCGTCCGCGCCGGTGACGGAAAACGCAATCGCCCCACGGAACATGCGCTTGATACTCGTCTGCAGCGCCTCGATCGCCGGCCAGTTGTCGGGAAAAGAGAGAATGCTGCGAATCTCGTCGGCCTTTTCCAACGTGAAGGCATGCAGGCGCTCGTGCTCGCGATCGATGAAACCGACGATCTCGTGCGCCGTCGCCCGACCATCGGCCCGCGCGCTGGTCTCGACCGCATCGACCAGGGCGCGCGCCACCTGATGCCCGTAATAGACGATCCCGCTGCAGGCCATCAGTACCAGCAACAGGGGCACCCAAAGGCTTGAGCGGAGGAGCGGCCGGCGGGCCTCCTGCAATACCG
>CBDTXT010000061.1:0-10567 GCA_965364465.1 uncultured Chromatiaceae bacterium | reverse complement strand
TAGCCATAGCCATAGCCGTACTTGCCGATGAAGAGATCCGGCTTGCACTTGTTCAGGATCAGCGAGAGATTTTCCACCGAGGTCAGCTGGGCTACCGCATCCTGAACGAGGAACTGCGGTGTAACTGCGGACTCCACCACCAGGCAGATCTGGCCCATCTGCTCTGCAAGCACGCTGGCCTCACTGGTCGCCAACAGCGGCGGCGAATCGAACAGCACGACGCGGTCTGAGTAGCGCAGCGCCAGCTCGTCGAGTAACTGACGCATGGTATTGCTGGCCAACAGCTCGGTCGACCGACGATGACGACGGCCGGCGGGTAGCACGGAGAACTTCGGGATATCTGTCTTGATCAGCAAATCCCTGAGATCGAGGCTGTCATCGATCAGACGATCGGTAAGTCCCGGCTGATTGTTGATCTTCAGCACACGCGAGAGTCCCGGCTTGGCGAGGTCCGCATCCACCAACAGCACGGTGCGATCCATTTCCATCGCAATCGATATCGCGAGATTGAGCGAGGTGAAGGTCTTGCCCTCGCCCTCTACGGAACTGGTCAGCATGATCAGATTGCGATGCGCTTCGCCTGCCGCGTTGTGCCCGAACGCGCGGGTCAGCAGCGGGCGCTTGATCATCCGGTACTCCTCGGCCGTGCGGCTCCGCTCGGCGTCCGGCAGCAAGATGCCTTCCAGACCCAGAGAACGAATGCTCAGCAGGTTCTCGGCCATGACCTCCGGCGGCCGATTGCCCGACGGCATCGACGGACCCGGATCGAAAGCGGCGGGCAGATCGGTGTCGGTCTCCACGGGGCCGTATATCGCTTCGCCGGCTACCGGTCCCGCCGCATTGTGCGGAGATCCATTGCCGGGGGCTGAATCCATGTGGGCTGAAACCACTTCACCAGACTGCGCGGGGTCCTGGGCATGCGGCACGTCGGGCGGCGTGGCGTGATCCAGCTTGCCCATCATCTTGTCGACTGCTTTCTCGATAATGCTCATGGTTTGCCCAGATCCAGCGTTTAGGCCAATCGCGGAATCAACTCCAGGTTGAACTGATGAAGCGCGATCACGATCCCGAAGGCCAGCAACAAAGCGCTCAGCGTGAGCACGAAGCTG
Organism: uncultured Chromatiaceae bacterium; assembly: GCA_965364465.1. Taxonomy (GTDB): domain Bacteria; phylum Pseudomonadota; class Gammaproteobacteria; order Chromatiales; family Chromatiaceae; genus Thiosocius. The sequence goes on along the minus strand of CBDTXT010000061.1, from coordinate 9,458 downwards.
ATGTTCCTCACCTTGCGCGCACGGACCTGATCGCTCGTCCAGACCATGTTCACACTGCCAAGTACCGGCAGGCGCAGCGCATCGCTGAGAATCTGACGCTCGTCGAATGTGGGCCGGAACTGGGACATCAGGAACGCGACACCGAAGCCCAGCGCGGCGCCAATCAGCAGGACCAGCGAACTCAACAGCACGCGCGGAGGACCGGACGGTGACGAAGGTGCGCGTGGCGGATCGACGACGCGGAAACGCACGTTGTCCGAGGTGCTGTCCGCCTTGCGACCGAGCTTGGCCGATTCCAGCCGGATCTCGAGCACCTCGTGGTTCTTCTTGACGATCTCGTACTCGCTTTGCAGATCGCGACGTTCGGCTTCGAGTGCCAGTACCTCGTCGACAGAGCCTTCGAGCCCTGCGACCTGGGCTTCGTACTCAGACAAGAGTCGCCGCTTCGCCGCGACGTCGGCCTCGAGGGTCGCTATTGAAAGCCGCATCTGTTGATAGATCGGATTCTGGTCCAGGCTGTAAGCAGGCGGTCCGCCGCTTTGAGCCGCATTCTGACGCGCCTCCTGGATGATCCGCTCGCGCTGTGCTTTCAGGCCTGCGATAGCCTGGCGGGATTGCACGATATCCGGATGCCGGTCGGTGTACATGAGCTGCAGTTCATCCAGGCGCAGCTGCATGGCCTGGATACGCATGTCGATCTCGCCGGTCCCGGCGGCGACCTCTTGCTCCACGGCAGGCCCAAGACCGAAAGTGGGCACTTCACCCTCGACCTGTCTGACGAGGGTTTGCAGCCGCTCCTCGAGCACCGACAGCTCGAGTTTGACAGCTTGTATCTGCTGTTTTCCCTCGCGGATCCGACTGTAGTAACCGGCTGAACCATCGGGGAGGAAATCCAGGTTTCGCTGCTCGAAACGCGTCAGTTCGTTCTCGAGTTCACGCATCCGGGTTTCGTATTCGCCCTTCTGCTGTTCGAGGAACTGGGCCGCGGAATCCTGGTCTTTCCGGGCCTCACCGAGATTGCTTTCCATAAAGATCGTCAACAGCGACTTGACGACCAGTTTCGCGACTTCCGCGGATTCGGCAGTATAGGAAATCGTGTAAAGATTCTCGCGCGACGTACCGGAGAAACGGATGCCTTTGCGCAGGTCCGCGACGATCTGGTCCTTCTCCGCATCCGTGGTGGCCTGCAGGTCCAAATCGGTCATGCGCATGACCTTCTCAAGGTTCGGCCGGCTCAGCAACGTACGGGTCATCAGGAAAATCTTCTGCTCACTGTCACCCATGTCGATGGCGATCCCCTTGAGCAGTGGACGCAGCACCGAACTGGTGTCCACGTAGACGCGCGCGGAGGACTGGTACTCATCCGGCATCTTCGCGACGATCGACCAGCCGACCACGCTGACCGCCCAGGCAATGCCGAGCATCCACCAGCGAAACCGCCAGGTGCCGCGAGCATAACGCAGTAGCATTACGACGATATCGTGCATATCCTTGACCTGACCCGCGTTAGAACCAGGCTTCCGGGACGATGATCACGTCACCCGGGCGCATGTCGACATTCGCAGAGATGTCGCCGTCGCGTAGCAGATCGTCGATGCGCACACGATACTCGCGTTGCTCACCCTCCTCGATGCGGACCAGCGTCGCCTGATTGCCGTTGGCGTACTGCGTGAGCCCACCCGCCTGGATCATCACGTCCAGCAGGGTCATCGAGTCGCTGTAAAGCATCGACTTCGGTTGCGCGGCCTCACCGACGACGCGGATCTGTTCCCTGAAAATGCCGCCGAACTGGTTCACGATCACGGTCACCAGCGGGTCGCGAAGGTAGGTGGACAGTTCCGCTTCGAGATCCCGTGCGAGCTCGGCCGGCGTCTTGCCGGCCGCGGGCACCTCCTCCAATAGCGGGGCCGACAGCAGTCCGTCTGGACGTACCGGGACCGAGGTGCTGACCTCCGGGTTGCGCCAGACGAAGATTTGCACGTTGTCACCGGGCGCGATCCGGTAGCGCGTCGAATACTGCGCATCGCCGCTGGCGGCCGGCAACTCGGAACGGTCGTCCGGCTGCGTCGCGCATCCGCCCAGCGCCAGCACGCCGGAAAGCGCAGCCAGCAAAGACGCAGAAAGCATAGAATGAAGGGAATTCACGATAACAATCCTCTATGTCCACAGTCGCGGGCTGCCGATGGCTTCAGGACGCCGCGCACGATGGGGCCGCAAGTGTACTGAATATGCGGCAAAAAAGCTTCCCGTCCCGACCACTGTAGCGGCAGTTTGTAAACAATCCTGACAGGTCGCACAATAGGCGGTGCGCTGTGTTGTGAGCGATTACTCGGCGTACAATTCCGGTTTTCCAACCAACACAACCCCATGTTCAACGCCATCGACGGTTTCTTCCTGCCGTTCGGGGGCCTGCGTCTGATGATGCGCCCCGGCCTGCGCCGCTATGTCCTGGTCCCACTGTTGCTCAATATCCTGGTGTTTGTCGGGGTCGCCTATCTCGCGGGCGTCTACTTCGACGACTTCATGGACCGTTGGCTGCCGTCGCAGGCCTGGCTGGAGTTCCTGCGCTGGTTGCTCTGGCTGCTGTTCGCGGTCGCCTACGCGCTGGCCGTGTTCTATGGGTTCACGCTACTGGCCAACCTGATCGGGGCCCCCTTCAACGGCATGCTAGCGGCAAGGGTTGAGGAAAAGTTGACCGGCACACGCCCTGCCGAGTCAGACGAATCCCTGCTCAGGGCCATCGGGCCGGCGCTTGTCGGCGAACTCGGCAAGATCGGCTACTTCGCGGCGCGCGCGCTACCACTGCTGGTGTTGTTTCTCGTGCCCGGACTCAACATCTTCGTGACCGTCGCCTGGGTCCTGTTCGGTTTCTGGTTCCTTGCCATCGAGTATGCCGATTATCCGATGGGCAACCACGGCCTGAAACCGAAAGCACAACGCGGGCGCCTGGGGCGCAAGCGCATCAAATCGCTTGCATTCGGCGCCGGCGTCACGGCACTGATGCTGATACCGGTTCTGCAATTTGCCGCGATGCCGGCCGCCGTTGCCGCCGCCACCCGCCTCTGGGTCGACGACCTCAGCGCGGACTGACGCCTGCCGCGACCGGGCCGCCGGCGAAGATCGTTCACCCGCCGGCTCGCAGAAAGCCTTCCAGCCGCCCGACCCCGGCCACGAGACGTTCCATGCCGGACGTATAGGCGAATCGAACATGCCGGTCGGCCAGGTAGGTACCAAAGTCCAGACCGGGCGTGATCGCGACACCGGCAACCTCGAGCAATTCGCGACAGAATCCCATGCTGTCATCGGTGAAGCGCGCCGCATCGGCGTATAGATAAAACGCACCCTCCGGTTTCTCGCCCAGGCCGAAACCGAGGCCGCTGACCGCATCGAAGAGATAATCCCGGCGTTCCTCGAACGCGGTGCGCCGCTGCTCGAGTATCGCGAGATTCTGCGAGCTGAAGGCCGCCAGCGCCGCGTATTGAGAAGGTGTCGGGGGCGCAAGAAAGATATTCTGCGCCAGGCGTTCCATCGGTTCGATCATTGGTTCCGGTGCGACTACCCAGCCGAGCCGCCAGCCCGTCATGCCGAAAAACTTCGAAAAGCTGTTGATCACCACCAGGTTGTCTGCGTCCAGTTCGAGCGCGGTTCTTGGCGGGACACCGTACTGCAGCCCCTGGTAGATCTCGTCGCAGATCAGCATCGCCCCCGGCATGCTGCTCAACTGCCTGCTCAGATCGCGAATCGTCCCCAGGCCGATCAGGTTCCCGGTCGGGTTGGCCGGCGAGGCCAGCATCAATGCCCTGATCTCCTGCCGCATCGCGCCGGCCAGCGCCTGCGCTGTTATCGAGTACCCGCTCTCTGCCGTTACGGGCAGGCCGACCGGTCGCCCGCCGAACAGACTCACCATATGCCGGTTGCATGGATAGCCGGGGTCCGTGACCAGCACACGATCGCCCGGATTCACCAGCACAGCCAGCACAAGCTGCAATGCCCCCGATGCACCGGGCGTGATCAACACGCGGGCCGGGTCGACCGAAACCCCGAGCTGCGACTGGTAGTAGTCGGCGACCGCCGCGCGCAGCGCGGGCAGCCCCGCGGCAGGCGTGTAGTGGGTTCGACCGGCGCGCTGCGCCTCAATCGCCGCATCTATCACCGGCCGAGGCGAAACGAAGTCCGGCTCGCCGATTTCCATATGCACGACGTCCCTGCCGGCCGCTTCCAGCGTGCGCGCACGTGCGAGGATCTCCATGACCCTGAACGGGGCGATGTCCTGCAGACGGCGCGCGATCTCCATCAGCCCGCGCGGCCGCCGGGCAGGCTGGCGAGGAATGACAAATCGACCCGTCCGTTCGTCGGCGCAGGGCCGGCCATGCCCCGTGCCGGCGCGCCACCCTCGCCGAGGGTGTCGAGAACGACCGAGGCCGCCGAGAAATCCTGGGCGACCGTGTAACCATTGACGGTCACGACGACCCTGTCGATCCCTGCATCCCGGGCGGAACACAGACCGTGAGCGGAATCCTCGAACGCGATCACGTCGCCGCCTTTCAGTTGCATCTCGCGCAGCACCCACTGATAGATGTCAGGCGCGGGCTTCTTGCGCGGCACGATATCGCCCGCACCGATCACCTCGAACCAGTCCAGCGCACCGTTCGGGAGCGTGCTGCGGATCAGCGCGCTGACATTCTCCGGCGTCGTCGTCGTCGCGACCGCGAGCCGGACACCCGCATCGCGGGCCTCGCGCAACAGCCGTTCGACGCCGGGCCGCAGCGGGATCGTGCCCTGTTCCATCATCGCACTGTAGTGCCGGGTCTTGCGTCGATGCAGATCGGCGACGAAACCGGCCAGATCGGCCGGTCTATCGAACGTGCTGTTGTGCTGCTCAAGATAGTAAAGTATGCGTTCCTTGCCTCCGGTCACGCCCAGCAGACTGCCGTAGAGTTCAGCGGACCATTCCCAGTCCAGACCGGCCTCGCGAAATGCGCGATTGAACGCGACCCGGTGACCGTCACGTTCCGTGTCCGCCAGGGTACCGTCCACATCGAATATCAATGCCTCGAAATCCGTCACGCTTGACCCCTGTCAACAAAACCCCGGAGCTTAACCAAATCCACCGGGAAATTGCCCTTAATCTGTGTGAATGTTAATTTGTGCGTTTAGTCGCTGAGTCCACCGAAACATGAGCCACGAACTCGACCAACCGGCCAACCATTATGGGTTCCCGCCCTATCAGGTCAAACAGGGCGAGGCCTACATGAGCCCCGACCAAGAGGAGCATTTCCGCAACATCCTCAACGCCTGGCGTAGGGAACTGATGGAAGAGGTGGATCGCACCGTCGGGCATATGAAGGTCGACTCCGTGCATTGCCCCGACCCGAACGACAGGGCCACGCAGGAGTCGGACATGGGTCTGGAGCTGCGCACCCGTGAGCGTGAAGGCAAACTGCTCAGCAAGATCAACAAGACGCTGAAGAAGATCGACGAGCACGAGTATGGATATTGCGAATCTTGCGGGGTCGAGATTGGCATCAAGCGCCTTGAGGCTCGGCCCACTGCCGACCTGTGCATCGATTGCAAGACCCGTCAGGAAGAGCTCGAGCGCCTACAGAGCTGAGCCAAACGGTCTGGCGCGATGACGCCGCCCGGCGGCTATCGCGGGCGCTTTGCGCCTTCGCCGACCGGGCCTCTGCATTTTGGTTCACTGGTCGCCGCGGTCGCGAGTTTCGCCGATGCGCGCAAGCAGTCGGGACAATGGCTGGTCCGTATCGAGGATGTGGACGAGACACGCTGCAAGCCCGCTGCCGATCGGCAAATCCTCGAGGCACTACAGGCATTCGGAATGACCTGGGACGAACCCCCGGTGTCCCAGAGCCGCCGTAAGGATCTCTATCACGAGGCCCTGCAGCGGTTGATCGAACGCGACGCGGCCTACCGCTGCAGCTGCAGTCGTAAACGCATCGCCGCGACGGCGCGGCACGGTAGCGAAGGCCCAGTCTACCCCGGCACCTGTCGCAGTATCGTGCCACCCGCAGATGGTCCGGCCGCCTGGCGCGTCAAGGTCGATGGCCCGGAGATTCGATTCACGGATCGCATCCTGGGCGACATCGCGCAGGATCTGCAAGCCGATGTCGGAGACTTCATCGTCCGACGCATCGACGGGTTCACCGCGTATCAGCTCGCGGTGGTGGTCGACGATCAGGCCCAGCGCATCAGCGATGTCGTGCGTGGTGCGGACCTGCTATCTTCTACGCCGCGACAGATCCGCCTGCAGCAGCTGTTGGGCTACGCGGTCCCGCGCTATGCCCACATACCCCTGGTCTTTGGGCCAGACGGTCGGAAACTCAGCAAGCGCGACAGTGCGCACCCAGTCGATCCGGCGAGCCCGATGCCGGCCCTGCGTGCGGCCTGGCGACACCTGGGGCAATCATCGCCACCGCGCGACATCGAACACCCCGATACCTTCTGGACCTGGGCCATCCCACACTGGGAAATGCAGCGGGTCCCGAACGACAGGAAACACCGAGATGAACGAGCAGACGCCCTATGAATTGATCGGTGGCGAGCCGGGCGTGCGAGAACTCGTCGACCGCTTCTACGACTACATGGATACCGACAGCACGGCCAGCAAGGTGCGCGAACTGCATGCGAAGAGCCTGCGTGCATCGCGCGAAAAGCTGTTCCTTTTCCTGTCAGGCTGGCTCGGTGGGCCGGATCTCTACGTGCAGAAATACGGCCACCCGATGCTGCGCCGACGTCACCTGCCGTTCTCGATCGGTAGCCAAGAGCGCGACCAATGGATGCACTGTATGCGCAAGGCACTGCAGGACATGCCGATCACGGAACCCCTGCGCTCCCAGCTCGAGCAGGCCTTCATGTCGACCGCGGACCATATGCGTAACCGGCCCGAACACCCGGCCGACGGCCGCCTGCAGATCTTCCCCGGGCGGCCGTCTGACTGAGGGTCCTGTGCAAGGATCGAATCGAAGCTCATGCGACCGCGGCCGTCGCAGGCTGCCAGTGCGCCGCGACCAGGCCCGAGTAATCGGCCTGCTCCGCCGGCGACAGATCGAGGACCGCGGCATTCTCTACGTCGAATGCGGCCAGGGCATGAACCAGCCGGTCCACCTGATCGCTGGCGATGTGCTCGCCTGTGGTGGTCGTCATATGATCGATACGCACAGCCGGGTCGACGAACCAGCCACTGAGGCGCACCCGATCCTCACTACCGATCAGCTGGGCAAGCAGATCTTGACCGACCCGCGAAAACCAGATGTCGTCCGCAGCCACGCCGTCCGAGAAGAGCAGCCTGTCGATGTCACCGGGCGCATCCGCGTCAACCGCGTTCCGGATACGATCGCTGCCGTCACCTCTGCCGAAGCGGTACTCGTCGCTGCCGAAACCGCCGTCGAGTAGATCGTCGCCCGCACCGCCGACCAGCGTGTCGTCGCCGGCATGGCCGAACAGTCTGTCGTTCCCCAGGCCGCCCGCCAGATGATCGTCGCCGTCAGCACCCGCCAGCACATCGTTGCCGGCATCGCCGCTCAGATAGTCGCTTCCTTCACGGCCATAGAGACGATCGTCGCCGGCCTCGCCACGCAACGCGTTGTCCGCCGAATTGCCGTACAAGCGGTTCGCCTCGGCATTGCCAATACCCGCGAGTGCCAGCGGACCGCGCAGGGTCAGATACTCGAGGTTCTCGGTCAGCGCGAAGTCAATGTCGCTGAACACCCAGTCGAGGCCCGCGCCCTGTTCTTCGAACACCTCATCACCGGCAGAATCCACGAAGTAGCGATCGTCGCCCGCACCGCCGGCCATCCGATCTTCGCCGGTCTGGCCGTTGAGGAGATCGTCACCGTCGCCGCCGAACAAGCGATCACTGCCGGCACGGCCCAGTAGTTTGTCGTCGCCCGACATGCCATGCAATGCATTGTCGCCGGCATTGCCGAACAGCCGGTTCGCGGCACCGTTACCGGTACCGACCAGATCCTGTACACCACGCAGGACGAGATCCTCGAAATGGTCGCCGAGCGCGAAATCGATGTCGGTGTAAACACGGTCCAGGCCACCGTCCGGCTCTTCGAATAATGTATCCCCGGCAGAATCGACAAAGTAGCGGTCGTCATCGGCCCCGCCGGCCATCCGGTCGTCGCCGGCCTGACCGTTCAGGCTGTCGGCACCACGGCCGCCGAGCAACAGGTCGTCTGCTGCACCACCATAGAGCCGGTCGTCGCCGGCGCCGGCGATCAACCAGTCCTCGGCCGCATAGCCGTACAGCCGATCGCTGGCGTCGCTGCCGTACAGGTTGTCGGGGCGGGCGGACCCCCGCGTGGCCTCGTCCACCGCGGCGGGCTGGACGAAGTTCGTATCCAGCACCTGGAGCGAGACAGGCACCGACACCGCTTCGCCGTGGGGGTCGATCGCGGAAACGCGCAACAGGTACTCACCCGCATGTCCGTCAGCGGCATCGATCTCGAAGGTCCCGGCGGAGCTGTCGAGAAGGATCCAGTCGGGCAGCAGACCGCCACCCTCGAGCGCGGCGCTGTAGCGAAGCGGGTCACCGTCGGGGTCGCTGAACAGCCCGTCGGCAAGGCCCAGTTGCTCGGACCGCCCCTCGTAAGCAATGAACGCAGGTAGCGGTCCATTGGCCACGGGCGCCGAGTTGCCGGCGAGCAGCCGGTCCATCTGCAGCTGTGAGAAGCCGGCGCCTGAGGCAAAGTCGTAGCGGGCAATCTGCCCCCCCGACGCCCCGCCCCGCACGATCAAGGCATCGTCTTCCGAATAACCCAGATGCATATCCTGGCCGACGTACTCGATGCGGATATCTCGGGCACCTATGCCGGGTCCGAAGCGGATCACACTGCCGCCGTCCTCGTCCTCGATGACCGACATGCCCTCGGCCGTCGAACTGTCGCCACGCGCGAAGACATAGGTATCTTCACCCGTGCCGCCGCGCAGGCGATCACTGCCCGGCCCTCCCACCAGGACGTCGTCGCCCGGGCCGCCGAAGAGATTGTCGTTGCCGGCAAGACCCTTTAGCAGGTCGTTGCCATCACCACCGAACAGGCCGCGTGAGTCGTTGCCGGATTCGTCCTGCGCCGAGCCGATCAGGGTATCGTCGCCCGCCAGCCCATGCAGCTCCGTGGCGGCACCCGGGTTCGCCCGACCGATCTCGATACGGTTGTCCAGCGCATTGCCGCGCAGCATCAGCGAATCCACCCCGTACCAGAGGTCGCCCGAATATTCATAGCGCAGATTCTCGATGTTCTGGGGCAGTCCCGGCCAAAGGGAGAAGCCGTCGCCGTACAGCACCAGCGTATCCTGCCCCTCACCGACACCTTCGTAGATGCTGCCCAGCTCGTACATCTGATACGGCTGCCATACTTCGTAAACATCGTCGCCCGTGCCACCCGACAGCTCGTAGCCAGGCCGGTCGCCATCGCCGGCACCGGCCCGCGCCAACA
>CBDTXT010000060.1:0-10671 GCA_965364465.1 uncultured Chromatiaceae bacterium | reverse complement strand
CGGCGGGCGCCCCGAGATCCCGGTCGCCGTCCGGGTGATCTGTGCGACCCACCGCGACCTCCCCGAGCTGATCCAGGCGGGCGAATTCCGCGAGGATCTCTATTACCGGATCAACGAGGCGACGATCCGGGTTCCGCCGTTGCGCGAGCGCCAGGGCGATACGCTGTTGCTTGCGCGGGCGTTCCTCGAAAAGTTCGCCGCCGAGCTGAAGCGACCGATCAAGGGATTCACGCCGCAGGCGATAGAATCGATCGAGGGCTACGGCTGGCCCGGCAACGTTCGGGAGCTCGAGAACCGCGTCAAGCGCGCGGTGATCATGGCAGACGGGACACAGATCTCCCCGGACGATCTCGAGCTGCCCACCGATCAGCAGGGTGCCGACCAGGACCCGTTGAACCTGCGTGAGGTGCGCGAGAAGGCCGAGTCCCATGCCATCCTGCGAGCGCTTGCGCGCGCCGACGGCAATGTGTCCAAGACAGCCGAGCTGCTCGGCGTGACCCGACCGACACTCTACAACCTGATGAAGAAGTATGGGGTCGGAGATTGACCTGATGCACCCCGACCGGGGTGGACGATCAAGCGTTCTGCACAGGAGTGCCGCACTATGAGCTTCAGAGTCCCGATGCCCTTCTTGTTGTGTGCGATCTGGCTGTCGGGCACGTCCCTGGCCGCGTTCGCCGGCAGCGTGGACGACTACGTGGCAGAGGCGCAGCAGTATCTCGACCAGGGCGAGACGAAGGCGGCCGTGATACAGCTGAAGAATGCGCTGCAACAGGACCCTGCCAACGTTCAGGCACGGCTCATGCTCGGTGCTTTACATCTGCAGCGTGGTGACGGCGCAGCCGCTGCCAAGGAGTTCGGCCGCGCGCGTGATCTGGCTGCGGAAAGCCAGACCTGGGCACTAGGCTACGCACGCGCGCTGCTGCTGCAGCGCAAGTTTCGCGAGCTGCTCGAAGGGGTCGTGGTCGACCCCAAGTTGCCGGATTCCATGCGGGCGGAGATACACGCCCTGCGCGGCAATGCCAGTCTGGCACTGCGCGAAACCGATGCCGCGGTCACCGAGTATGGCGCGGCACTCGAACTCGATCCATCTAACGCGATGGCGCGCCTGGGCAAGGCACGGATGCTGTTGGCAGAGGGGCGCGAAGCCGAGGGCATGGAGCAACTGGACCAGGTCCTGGCCGAGCGACCCGGTCATGTCGAGAGCCGCGTTTTTCGCGGCGATCTGCTGCGGCGTCGCCAGCGCCTTGATGAGGCGGCTGCGGATTACCAGCGTGCCGCGGAGGAGTCGCCGCGCAACCCGAGTGCCTATATCGGACTTGCGCTAATCCACATTGCGCAACGCGATCTGGTGTCGGCCAATGCGGATCTCGCGACCCTGCACCAACTGGCCCCGGGGCTGCCGGCGGTCAGCTATCTGCAGGCACTGGTTTCTTTCCAGGAGGGTGACAATGAACGTGCCTCGGATGAGTTGCAGGGCCTACTGCGGGTGGCCCCCGGTAATTTCCAGGCACAGCTGCTCTACGGCATCGTCAGTTACGCGCGCGGTGACTATACGATCGCGGATGACTATCTGACCCGCGTGCTGTCCAGCGCGCCGGGCAACCCGCAGATCGCCAAGATCCTGGGTGCAACGCGGCTGAAGCTGAAGCAACCGGCGCGTGCCGCGCAGGTACTGTCGGGCGTGGTCGACGATGGAACCAGCGATCCGCAGCTGCTGGCCCTGCTGGGCACGGCCTACCTGCAGGCCGGCGACAACAGCCAGGGTGCGGAGTACATACAGAAGGCGGTCGAGCTGGATCCGGACCAGGCGCTGCTTCGGACACAGCTCGCTGTCGGCAGGATCGCCACCGGCGATACCGCGGCGGCGATCACGGAACTCGAGTCCGCGGTCGCGCTCGACCAGGACGTGTTGCAGGCCGATGTCCTGCTCGTGCTGAGCTACATCCAGAAGGGTGAATTCGAGAAAGCGGTCGAAGCCGCGCAGGCCCTGGAGCAGCGCATGCCAGACAGTCCGATACCCCACAATCTGGGGGGGCTCGCCTATCTTGCGGAGCGTGACTTCGCCCGCGCCGGGCAGAAATTCGACCAGGCGCTGCAGGAAGACCCGGAGTTTATGGTCGCCTACATGAACCATGCGCGCCTCGCGCTGATGACAGGTGACGCCGAGTCGGCCGCCGCGGCATACCAAGAGGTCCTCGCCCGGGATCCGAAGCATCTCGGCGCGCTGCTGGGCCTGGCCGGCCTGGCGTCCGCAAACAAAGATGCGCAGGGCGCCGAGGAGTGGCTGCGACGTGCGAACAGCGCCGACCCGGCCGCGACCAAGCCGATGTTGCTGCTCGCCGAGCACTTTCTGCGGCAAGGCGACGGTCTCAAGGCGCTGGCTGTGCTGTCCGGCATGTCGCCGGAGCAGTCCGAGCTGCCCGCTGTCTTGCGCATCAAGGGCATGGCACAGTTGCAGAGCGGCGACTTGGCGAGTGCGATGCATACCTTGCGGGTACTCGCGCAACGCCAACCGGATTCGATCGAGGCTTGGTTTCAGCTGGCGCGTGCGCAGGTTGCGGCAGGTGACTTGTCGGCTGCGCGTTCCAGTTTCGAGCGCGCGATTGCACTCGATGTGGATCACCGCGTGCCCATCGTCTGGGCCGGCCTGGGTGAGCTCGAGTTGCGCGACCGGCGGTATGATCGGGCACTCGAGCTCGCTCAGCGGATCAAGGCCAACTTCCCGGACAGCGTCTATGGACACGATGTCGAGGCCGCGGCTTACCGCGGCAAGGGCGAGCCGGACGCGGCGCTCGCAGCAACCGAGGCCGCGCTGCAGATCGAGAATACGGACGTACGAATCAATGCCCTGGCCAGCATGCTGGCCGCATCGGGACAGGGAGAGCTGGCAATCAAACGGCTCGAGGACTGGTTGAAAGACCATCCGGACAAGGGACTGGTCTGGGCCAATCTGGGTATGCTGCGCCAACAGCTGGGCCGCGATGAGGCCGCGCTGTCCGCCTACGAGAAGGCGCTGCCGGTGATGACCGGCAATCCGGTCATCCTTAACAACATGGCGTGGCTCTACCTGGATCGCGATCCCGAGCGTGCATTGGAACTGGCGAGCCAGGCCTACCAGCTGGCACCGGCGCGTGCCGAAATCGTCGATACCTACGGCTGGGTCATGTTCCGTCAGGGACGCCGAAATGCCGGCTTGGCCGCGCTGCAGCAGGCGCTGGTGATCGCCCCCCGCAATGCCGAGATCGCGTTGCATGTGGCCGAGGCGCTGCATGCGCTCGAGCGCGACGCGGAGGCGAGATCGGTGCTGGAACGTGTCGTACGCGACAATCCCGGTACCCAGTATGCCGTGGCCGCGCGTGAGCTACTCGACAAGCTGCGTGGCTGATCGCTGAACAATCGCGGCGCGGGCGAGCAGCGCCGCGCCGTAGGCCGCCTCGGTGTGGGCGGCGCGCAGCACCGGTACGCCGAGTCTGCGTTCGCGGATCCTGCGCCATGTCTCATTGGCCGCACCGCCGCCGCTCGAATAGACGCGCTGCGGGTAAGCGGCCCCGAGTTCCGCCAGTCGCGTGTAGCCCTCGGCCTCGATATCGGCGATGCCCTCCAGCATCGCGTGCAGGAACAGTTTCCGGTCGGCAGGTTGTGGCTGCATCCGCGGCTGCATGTCCGGTGCATTGTGCGGAAAGCGCTCGCCGATCGCCGGAAGGGGGTAGTAGTCCAGGCCGGTCGGACTGTCAGGATCGATCTGTCGACTGAGTTCGATTAGCGCCCGATCGTCGAAATGTTGCCGAAGCACGCGGCCACCGGTGTTGGATGCGCCGCCCGCGAGCCATCGGTGGCCGATACGGTGGCTGTAGATCCCATAGCGTGCGGATGCCACGCGACGGTCGCAGAGAATCTTCAATACCAGGGTACTGCCCAGCGAAGTGACCGCGTCGCCCGGCCGTCGGATGCCGGCCGCGAGCGTGGCCGCGTTGCTGTCGGTCGTACCGGCGACCAGTATCGTTTCCCGGGGCAGTCCCAGGCGCTGCGCCACGGTCGCTTCGATCGTTCCGAGCACGGCTCCGACCGGCCTTGCCCGCGGCAGCATTCCTTCCGGAATGCTCAGTGTCTGCATCCAGTCGGGCCAACGGCGTGTGCCGGGGTCATAGCCCATTTTCAACAGGTTGCTCTCGTCCGCCAGGCCGAAGCTGCCCAGCAGCCGGCCGTTGACCCAGTCGGCCTGGTGTACCGCGTGCCGGACGCGTTTCGCATCGGGCGCGTGCTGTAGCAGCCAGAGCAATTTGGCCAGCGCGGCCCCGGGGCCACGCGCCGGGCTGTCGGCCGGCGCATAGCGGTCGATCAGCTTGGCCTGTGGCCTGGCCCGCGTGTCGTCGTACATCAGCGCCGGCGTGCAGGGCACGCCTTGCCCATCGCACAGCAGCAGCGTCGCCGAGGTGGCGTCGACGCTCAGCGCACGCGGGTGACCGTGCCGCCGCGCGAGCAGTCGGCCCAGCACCCGGCCGACCGCCTCCCACCAGTCACGCGGATCCTGCTCGCTGGCGCCAGGTACCGGGTGTTGTGAGTCTGGCAGCGGCTCGCGCGCCTCCGCGACCACCTCGCCCGTCGGGTCGATTGCAATCGCGCGACACCCCGAGGTGCCGAGGTCGAGTCCTATGTACCAGTCGTCCACGCCGCGGTTCGGCCGACGGGACTCAGGGCAGCTGGACCGGTTGCTGCGCCACCCAGTCGTCTGCCCGGTGCTCCGCGACCACATGGGTGTAGATGCCTCCCCGCACGTTGAACTCCGCGGTCAGGCGCATGAAGCGCGGGTCGGTTGCCCTCACCAGGTCGTCGAGTATGCGGTTGGTGACGGCTTCGTGGAATGCCCCTTCGTCCCGGTACGACCAGATGTAGAGCTTCAGTGACTTGAGCTCGACACAGAGCGCCTCCGGGATGTATTCGAGGTGCAGCGTGGCGAAGTCGGGCTGGCCAGTTTTCGGGCACAGGCAGCTGAACTCGGGGATGCGCATCCGTATCGTGTAGTCGCGCTCGGGGCGCGGGTTCTGGAAGGTTTCCAGGTCTCTGCTGGGCTCGGTCGACATGAGTGTTCCCGGGGATGATTGGCGAAACGGGCGCGATTATAACCAACGGGCGATGGGCGGGCCGATAAATCACCCGGTGTTTCGGAGATAAAAATACTCAAAACAGTGGATTATTGGAGTTTTCTCGAAGACATCGAGAATCTGTTTTCGGCTTGTGCCGGCCTTGAGGCATCCTGTATCTTTGCGCGCCATGCGTCTGGAAAAAATCAAGCTGGCGGGCTTCAAGTCTTTTGTAGATCCGACCACTGTCCTGTTTCCCAGCAACCTTGTCGGCATCGTCGGCCCGAACGGCTGCGGCAAGTCGAACGTGATCGATGCCGTGCGTTGGGTGATGGGCGAGAGTTCCGCAAAGATGCTGCGCGGCGAATCCATGGCCGATGTCATCTTCAATGGTTCTAGCAGCCGCAAGCCGGTTGGCACCGCGACGATCGAGCTGGTGTTCGACAATGCCGATGGCAGCGCCGGCGGGCAATACGCCCAGTACGGCGAGATATCGGTCAAGCGCCAGGTCTCACGCGACGGCCAGTCGATCTACTTCCTGAACGGCGTGCGCTGCCGCCGGCGCGACATCACGGATCTGTTTCTCGGTACCGGCCTCGGTCCGCGCAGCTACTCGATCATCGAACAGGGCATGATCTCGCGCATCATCGAGGCGCGGCCGGAGGAATTGCGCGTCTACCTGGAGGAGGCGGCCGGTATCTCGAAGTACAAGGAAAGACGCCGCGAGACCGAGAACCGCATCTCGCGTACCCGAGAGAACCTCGAACGCCTCGACGACTTGCGTGAGGAGGTGCAGAAGCAGCTGCGCCACCTGGAGCGCCAGTCGGCCACCGCGCAAAAATACAAGGCGCTGAGGGACGAAGAGCGGCGTGTGCGTGCGGAACTGCTGGTGCTGCGCCTGGACGAGATGCTGGGAGACCTGGAGCAACGCGACCGGGCCATTGCCGAGCGCGAGAACAGCCTGCAGTCGGCCATCGCCGACCAGCGGGGCCTCGAGGCACAGATAGAACAGCAGCGTGCCGCGCATGCCGACACCAATGACGCGTTCAACGAGATCCAGGGCCGGTTCTATGCCGTCGGTTCCGAGATTGCGCGTCTCGAGGAGGCGATCCAGTATGCGCGCGAAGCGCGACGACAGCAGGAGGCCGACCTGGTGCAGGCGCGCCAGTCGCTGGCACAGGCCATGGCGCTGAGCGAACAGGACAGCGGCCGCCTGGCCGAGCTGGCGGGGGAACTGGAGCGCGACCAGCCCATGCTGGAGGAGGCCCGGGAGCGGTCAGATGCAGCGGCAGCCGCGCTGCTGGATGCCGAAGGGGCGATGCAACGGTGGCAGGGTGATTGGGACAGTTTCAATCAGGGCGCCAATGAACCGGCGCAGCAGGCCCAGGTCGAGCGCACCCGGATCAACCACCTCGAGCAGCAGGAGGTGCAGCTCAGGCGTCGCCTGGCACGCAACGAGGAGGAGCGCCAGCAACTGTCCGATAATGCGCTCGAGGCCGAGATCGCTGAGCTGCGGCGTCGCGAAGAGGAGGGTGAGGCCGGCCTCGACGCGGCGCGGGCGCGGGTCGAGGCGCAGGTCACGTCCATCGTTACATTGCGGGAACGAAGCCAGCAGGTGCAGGAGGAACTCGCGTCGGTGCGCGGCGAACTTGAAACGCTGAGTGGTCGGCTCGCCTCGCTACAAGCCCTGCAGCAGGCAGCGCGGGGGCAGCATGACGACAGTGTCGATGCCTGGCTCGGTCAGCGTGGGCTGGGCGAGGCCCGAAGGCTGCTCGAGACCCTGGACGTCCCTGCGGCGTGGCAGCAGGCGGTCGAAGTGGTGCTCGGCGACCTGCTGCAGGCGATAACGGTCGACGGCCTCGATCGGTCGGCCGCCGATCTCCAGCTTCTGGAAAGCGGAAATCTGACGCTGTTCGAACTGGATGGCAAGCGCGCTGCGGCCCGTCCGGGCAGCTTGGCCACGCTGGTCAGCGGTCCGCCGCAGCTGACACATCTGCTGAACAGTATGCTGACTGCCGAGGATCTCGCCGAGGCGCTGCGGCGACGTGAGCAGCTCGCCCCGGGTGAGTATCTCGTGACGCCCGACGGGCTGCGTGTGGGGCGCGGCTGGGTCGGCGTTCAGCGTGGCGGCGACGCTCAGGCAGGTGTCCTGGCGCGCGAGCAGGAGGTCCGCGAGCTGGTCCAGCGTCGCGATGAGCTGGGACCTCGTGTTCAGCAATTGTCCGAGCAGCTCGCGGCGGACCGGCAGACGCTCAGCGAGGCGGAGCAGGCCCGCGAGGAACGGCAGCGCGACTTCGAAGCGGCGCAGCGCGTCGTGTCCGAGGTGCGTGCTGTGTTGAGCGGTAAGCAGGCGCGCGCCGAGCAGATACGACATCGGCTCGAGGGCCTGGAACGCGATGCGCAGGAGATCCGTCAGCTTGTCGATCAAGGTTTGGCCGATATGGAGTCGGCGCGCAGCCGTTTGCACCAGGCATTGGGCGCAATCGAGGACCTCGGGCAGCAGCGCGAACGCCTGGTCGTGCGGCGTGATCAGCTGCGCGATGCGCTGGAATCGGCGCGCGCCGCCGCGAGCGAGGCGCGCAACCGGGTGCACGAGATTGCGCTGAGGGTGGAATCGATGCGCAGTTCGGAGGATTCGCTGCGCTCCGGGATCGACCGGATGCAACAGCAGCTCGGGCAGCTGGAGCAGCGCCGGGACGACCTCGAGGCCGCACTGGAGGCGGGCAGGACGCCGATCGGCGAGCAGCAGGCGCGGTTGGAACAGCAGCTGCAGATGCGCGCTGCGGTCGAGGGCGAACTGGCCGAGGCGCGCAAGGCGCTGGAGACGATCGATCATGAGTTGCGCGAGCGCGAACGCTCACGACACCTGGTCGAACAGCGCGTACAGGACGAGCGCGTGAAGTTGGACCAGGCACGTATGGCCCGCCAGGAGGTACTGGTACGCAGTCGCACGCTCGAAGAGCAACTGGGCGAAACCGGGTTCGAGCGCCAGCGGCTACATACCGAGATGCCGTCGGAAGCCGAAGTGGCTGCCTGGCAGTCACGTGTCGAGGGCCTTGCAAGCCGTATTCAGCGGCTCGGCCCGATCAATCTCGCGGCGATCGACGAGTTTGCCGAACAAAGCGAGCGCATGGCCTATCTGGATAGCCAGCATGAGGATGTCAGCAAGTCGCTGGAGACGCTCGAGGAGGCAATTCGCAAGATCGACCGTGAGACCCGCACCCGCTTTAAGGAAACCTTCGATCGCGTCGATGCCGGTTTCAAAGAGCTTTTCCCCAAGTTGTTCGGTGGCGGGCAGGCCTATCTGGAGCTTACGGGCGAGGACCTGCTGGACACGGGTGTCACGGTAATGGCTCGCCCGCCCGGCAAGCGCAATAGCAGCATCCACCTGCTGTCGGGCGGTGAGAAGGCGCTGACCGCGGTGGCGCTGGTGTTCGCGATATTCCGCCTGAATCCGGCCCCGTTTTGCATGCTCGATGAGGTGGATGCGCCGCTAGACGATGCCAATGTCGGACGCTATTCGGCGCTGGTCAGCGAAATGTCCGAGCACGTGCAGTTCATTTTCATCACGCACAACAAGGTGACGATGGAGATCGCGAGGCAGTTGAGCGGTGTCACGATGCACGAGCCGGGGGTGTCACGACTGGTCTCGGTCGACGTAGAAGAGGCAGCGGCATTGGCCGCGGTCTGAAGTACGGCCACTCGGCGGGGCCAAGAGAAAATCTGTAGACAGCGGAGTTGACGGCAATAGGCGATGGATCCAGATCTGGTCAGGCTCATTCTGATTGTCTTCGGCGTGCTGCTGGTCGTGGGGATCTACCTGTGGGATCGCTACAAGCACACCAGGCCGCGCAACCGCAAGGTGATGCGAAAGCCGCGCGACATCCCGTTCGGCGATGCGTCGATCGATCCCGAGCAGCTGCAGCGGGCGGAACCCACGATCGACGATTTGAGCGAATCGATTCCCGAGATGCGTGCAGACGACCCCGCTGACGCCCGCCCCGGCGGCGGGCAATCCCGACAGGCGCCATTGGCACGCGATCCTGAGCCGACCGAACTCGGTGAGTGGGTAAGCGCAAGCCGCGATGCAGACCCGCAGTTCTCCATCGACCTGAACTTCGATGCCCATGACGACGGGGATTACCTGAGCACCGACCCCGCACTGCACGACGAGGTCGAGCGCAAGATCGTCGTGATCAACCTGGCCGCGCGGCAGGGTGCGTTTCCCGGTCCGGCAATCGAGAAGGCATGCGGCGCCACCGGCCTGGTGCTGGGCGATATGTCGATCTACCATCACCGCGACAAGGCGACCGGGCGTGTGTTGTTCAGCATGGCCAGCATGGTCGAGCCGGGAAGTTTCCCGGCTGATCGCATGGCCGGCTTCTCGACGCCCGGACTTTCCATCTTTACCCAGTTGCCCGGCGTGCGCGATGGTGTCGAGATCCTCGACGCGATGCTCGGTACTGCGAATCGGCTGGCCTCGTTGCTCAACGGCGAGGTCCAGGACGAGCGGCGCAACAAGCTGACATCGCAGATGGAGAAGCACCTGCGTGACGCGATCGTCGAGCACCGGCGCCAGATCAGGCTTGCCCGGAGCCGTCATTGAGCAAAGCCGACGGGCTGCGTGCGCAGGCCCGTCGTCTGCGCGAGCAGATCGAGCATCACGACTACCGCTACTATGTGCTCGACGAGCCGGAAGTACCGGATAGTGAATACGACCGCCTGTTTCGTGCGCTCCAGGAACTCGAGGCCGCGCACCCCGAGCTGCTTACTCCCGATTCGCCAACCCAGCGTGTGGGCGGTGTGCCTCTGGGTGCGTTCGAGGAGCTCGAGCACCGCGTCCCCATGTTGTCGCTGGACAATGCCTTGTCCGCCGACGCGATGCGTGAGTTCGATCGCCGGGTACGCGATCGGCTGGATCGTGACGACGACGTCCGCTATGCGGCCGAGCCAAAACTCGACGGGCTGGCGATCAGCCTGCGTTACGAGGACGGAGTGCTGCAGCAGGCTGCGACCCGCGGCGATGGGCGGCGGGGAGAGAACGTAACGCAGAATGTGCGCACGATCGGTTCGGTGCCGTTGCACCTGCGCGGGGAGGATTGGCCACCGCTGCTCGAGGTGCGCGGCGAGATCTTCATGCCGCGGAAGGGCTTCGAGGAGCTCAATGCGCGCCAGCGTGAGCGCGGCGACAAGGCGTTCGTAAACCCGCGCAATGCAGCGGCCGGCAGCCTGCGTCAGCTCGATCCAAGGGTCACCGCCGGCCGGCCGCTCGCTTTCTTCTGTTACGGCCTGGGCGAAGTCGACGGTCACGCGATGTGCGAGACACACAGCGCGAACATGGCGCTGCTCGGGCGCTGGGGGCTGCCGGTATCACCCGAGCTTGCGGTCGTGGTCGGTGTCGAGGGCTGCGCGGCGTATTTCCAGGCGATGGCTGAGCGCCGCGACCGGCTCGCCTACGACATCGACGGCGTGGTGTTCAAGGTCGACAGCGTGGCTGACCAGCGGGCCCTGGGGTTCGTGTCGCGTGCACCACGCTGGGCTATTGCGCAGAAGTTCCCTGCACAGGAGGAGTTGACCGTGATCGAGG
>CBDTXT010000059.1:0-10702 GCA_965364465.1 uncultured Chromatiaceae bacterium | reverse complement strand
TACGAGCTGCCGGTCGAGCCCCAGCGCAATACGCCGGTCATCATCATGGCCGGCGGACTCGGGGCGAGATTGCGGCCGCTGACCAACGACATCCCGAAACCGCTGCTCAAGGTAGGCTCGCGACCGGTGCTCGAGACGATTGTCGAGAACTTCGCCGATCAGGGCTTCCGACACATCACGCTGTGTATCAACTATCGCGGCGACATGATCCGCGATCACTTCGGAGACGGCAGTCGCTGGGACCTCGAAATCTCCTATGTCGAGGAACGCGATCGCATGGGCACGGCCGGTGCGCTGACCCTGCTGCCCGAACCGCCCTCTGAGCCTTTCATCGTGATGAATGGCGACCTGCTGACCAAGGTCGATTTCGTCCGCCTGCTGGAATTCCACCGGCGCCAGGGCTTTGCCGCCACGGTCGCGATGCGCGAGTACAGCTACCAGGTGCCGTACGGTGTGTTGGAGATCAACGAAAAGTACAAGGTGACACGGATGGTGGAGAAACCGCTCGAGCGGCGCTATGTCAGCGCAGGCATCTATATCCTCGATCCAGCGACCGTCGGGCTGATCCCCCGCGATGCCTATTTCGACATGCCTGCGCTATTCAACAGCTTGATGGAGAGCGAGCGCAGCGTTGGCAGCTTTCCGCTCCGCGACTACTGGGTCGACATCGGACGAATCGAAGACCTCGAAAGGGCCAGTGCCGAGTTCACGCAATGGTTCGGTTGATGACCGAGCTGCCGCCTCCGCGCCTGCCGCGGGCTGCCATAGACCAGCCGGCATGAGCTGAATAGTCAGACGTTCGCCGCGTGATAGGCGCCGGCCGCCTTGCGACCCCTGCTGCTCCGCCCCAGTTCCTCGGCGACACGATCGCGGGCCGCGATGCTGCGCGCCATCAAGCGCTTGTCCAGATCGAGGATCGCTCGCACGCGCTCGGCGACGAACTCATCGGCCGGCGCATGCGTGGCGAACGCCTGCTCGAGCAGTAGCCGACGCTCGGGCTCGAGTGCAATAACCGCGTCCCAGTCGTCCGCATCGCCCAGTTCGGCCATGCGCTGGCTCATTTCCAACGCATCGTCGAGCAGGCTGTGACGCGACGGGGACATGCTTCAGCCCGCCGCCTTTTCCGCGGCCATCGGGCTACCCGCAGCGCTGCGCAGCTCATCGGGCATCGCGTCCCAGGCACCTTTGATCTCGAGCATCAGCGCCATCACCTCGCTCAGCGCCTCGGGATCGTTCTGTGCCGAGGCGTCGATCAGACGACGGACCATATAGGCGTAAAGGTCGTCGAGGTTGACCGCGATCGCCCCGCCGGCCTCGAGATCGAGACTGCTGCGCAGGCCATTGACGATGGACATGGCCCAGCTGATCTGCCGACTCTTGCCCTCGAGATCCCGCCGCTCGATACAGCCCTTGGCGGTCGCCACCTTCTCCAGTGCGCCTTCCATCAGCATCTGTACCAGTCGGTGTGGCGTCGCGTAATTCACCTCGGATTCCGCTGCCACCTTGCCGTATTCAGCGATGCCCGCACGTTTCTTCCCGTAGGTCATTTGATTCGGTTCCAGGGTGATCTCAAGACACTCAGGCTAACGGCAACCGGCAAGGGAAATTGAGGGAACGCCGGTCACCAGCACGCCGCGTCAAGCGAAGAAATTCTGCAGCAGGAAGGTGCTCGTGCCCTGCAGGCTGCCGACCAGCTGATCCAGTGCCGCGTACTGGCGACGCAATGCGGTCTCGCGCAGGTCAAGGCGCCTTTCCAGTTCCGCCTGGTCTGTCTCGAGCCGCCGGACCCGGGTATTCAGGCCATCCACGCGACTGTCCACCAGGCCGGCATCGTCAAGCATGCTGGCGGCCAGCGCATCGAATCGAAACGCATAGCCCTGGTCGTCGTTGGCGAACAGCGACGCCGCACCGGCGAAATCGGCGTCCAGCGCGGCGCCAAATTCCCGGCTGTCGAGCGTCAGCTGCCCGGTGTCGCGGTCGGTCTTGATGCCGACCTGGGAGAGTGCGTCGTAACTCCCCGACAACCCGACCGGCGCGGTGTTGATCACGCCTCGCATCTGGCGCTCGATGCTCAACAGCGTCGAGTCACCGGCCAACTCGCCGGCGCGCAGGGCCTCGAGGGTCGCGAAGACGTTGTTGTAGGCATCGACGAAGGCCGTGGCGGATTCCTCGATCGCCGCGGTGTCGCGGGTCACGTTCAGCGTCGCGCTGCCCTCGCCTTCGAGCTGGATATCGAGCCCGTCGATCACCGAGCTGATGTTGTTCGAGGCCGAGGCCAACGCGAAACCGTCGATACGATAGGCGGCGTCCAGCGCGGCCAGATCGACCAGCGGCGTACCCTCACTGTCCCGGTTGGTGGTCGCGAAATTGAAGCTCGTGGCATTGACCCCGCCATTGAAAGACAGCTGGACACGCTGTTCGTAGCCGGACTCGTCTGCGGTAAGGATCAGGCGCTGCTGGCCGTCTCCAACATTGAGGATGGTCGCGGTGACGCCCGGGTTGTCGCCGGCCGAGTTGACGGCATCGCGGATCTCGCTCAGCGTCTTCGCAGCAGTCAGGTCGATCTCGACGGATTCTGTGCCCACGGTCAGCGTGAGCCCATCACCCGCACCTCCGCCGAAGACCTGGGTCTCGCTGAATGCGTCCGAACCCATCTTGTGATTTTGTGCAAGGCGCTCGACATCCAGATTGTAGATGCCAGCGGCCGCCGAGCCGTCGGCCGACGCGGTGATCACACCGTCGTCGGACGATTCCGATTGAAAGACCCGGAAGGCATCGAGCGAACTCAGATCCTGCATCGCGTCCTGAAACGATGAGATCGCACCCTTCAGGCTGCCATAGGCGGAGATCTGTGCCCGGGTGTCCGATTCCCGTCGCTCCAACGCGACCAGTGGCTGACGTTCCAGCGTCATCAACTGCGAGACGATGGACTCGATATCGATGCCGGACCCGACACCCGATGCGGTAATTGCCATACTCGATATCCCCTCTCTGCAGTCCAATCGTTAGGTGCGAGGATCAGGCAGAGTCTTGAAAAATCACCCCTGCCGCCTCCTCGAGGCGCCTGCGCAGACGCATCAGCTCCTCGCTGGGGATCTGCCGCACTACCTCGTCGGTCTCGCGGTCGACCACTTTGACGACGGTATCTCCGCTGTCCTGATCCACCGAGAACCTCAACTCCCTATGCAATTCACGTACCATGGAGTTCAGGTCGGACACGACGCTGTCTAGCGACTGCCCCTCCTGCCGCTGCTCCGCGTCGCCGGTCGCTTCGGACCGGCCGACCAGACGGGTATCCGGGGCCGGGCGCCCGGCGGGAGCAGTGGGACTGGCCTGGAAGCCAGGCGATAGGGCCGATTTGATCGGCCCGACATCATTGGCCATTTGCTGGACCTCCGTCATTCGGTGGGCCGCCGACTGTTTCACAGGGGACGGTCACCTTCGGGACCGCGAGGGGGTCACTCCCCCCACGATCCGCCGAGTGCCTGGCCGAGCGAGCGTCCGTTGACAGCAACGGGGCTGTTTCGGCTCTACCGGCCAGGCGTCAGGCTCCTCGCATCTCGAGTTGCGTCACGATCAGCGCAGCAGCGACAACACGTTCTGCGGGATCGCGTTGGCCTGCGCCAGCATCGCGGTGCCCGCCTGCTGCAGGATCTGCGCACGGGTCAGGTTCGCGGTCTCCGCGGCGAAGTCCGCATCCATGGTGCGGCTGCGGGCCGCGCTCTGGTTCTCGATGATGCTGGCATTGTTGCGTACCGTGGACTCGAGGCGGTTCTGCTTGGCACCAAAGTCGGCCCGCTTGGCGCTGATCGCGTCGATCGCCGCATCCAGCCTGCCCAGCGCGGTGCTCGCAGAACCTGCGGTGCTGATACCGAATGCCCCCGTCGCGACCGAGGCGATACCGCCACTGTCAATATTGGCCGTCGCGAGATCGAGGAAGCTGATCTTGATCTGGTTGTTGCTGCCGTTCTCGAAGCCGACCTGGAAGTTCACGCTGGCGTTCGCACCGAGCAGGCTGGTGCCGTTGAACTCGGTGGTATCCGTGATGCGGACGATTTCGTCTCTCAATTCGGTGAACTCGTCGTCCAGCGACTTCTTGTCCGCATCGCTGACCGTACCGTTGGCCGCCTGCACCGCGAGCTCGCGCATCCGCTGCAGCATGTTGCCGACCTCGTCCAACGCGCCCTCCGCAGTCTGCAGCATCGAGATGCCGTCGTTCGCATTGCGGTTGGCCTGCTCGAGGCCGCGGATCTGGGCCGTGAAGCGCTCCGAGATCGCGAGGCCGGCGGCATCGTCTTTCGCGCTGTTGATGCGCAGACCGGAAGACAGTCGCTGCAGCGAGGTGGCCATGCTCGCCTGCGAGTTCATCAGCGAACGCTGCGAGTTCAGGGACATTACGTTGGTGTTGATTACCTGTGCCATTTCGTTTCTCCAGATGCCCGGTCAGCGTCTCGCGGTGACCGGGGGAGTTGCTTTTTGGCGGATATACGAAACCTTCGTATTCACCGCCTCCCAAGTCGGCTTTGCGTCGAAAGCCAGGGTCGCGGAATCGCCCGACGACCCGAATCACGGGGCAGTGGCAGGTTGGGTCTGGGGGTCAGCTGCCGCGAGGGCTGCTCGGCACGGCACGGGGCCGCAGTGAAACCCACGTCGCGTGGGATCCTGGAAGTCGCCGTCTCCCGACGGCCGCGCAGGGACCGGCGAGCCGGGTCTTGCCTGCGAACTTCGTCTGGTGGTTCATCGGCGCTGATCAGCTGCCTGAGTGAATCACCTTGTACGCCGAGCGGATATGCTGATCCAAACTGTCTGCATTCACCGCCTTACGCGAACTGCAACGGCCGTTCATAAGGATTCTTTAATCCATAGAATCCCGAGTTTCCACCGACACCACGGGGCGGCACCCGTCCGCTCACGACAGCGGATCGCGCGGCGGCGTCAACGATTGGCACCGTTTCTGCATTACGACTTTCAATCGTGTCGATGCGTCAAATTTCCGTTGTCGGGGACCGAGGATCGCCAAATAGCTGAAGCGTCGCGCATTTCACCATCGTTCGAGATTTGGAGTAACCCGCAGCCATGTCATCAGCCAAACCGATTGTCGAAAACGGAGACTCGTCCATGGAGATCAACACCCGCTTCGGTACTCAGGATATCGACCCGGCATCCATTATCCATTTCCCGGATGGTCTGGCCGGCTTCGAGGGCCTGCACGCATACAAGCTGTTCCACGAAGAGGGCAAACCGACGGTGTTCTTCCTGCAGGCGGTCGAAGACCCCGAGGTGCAGTTCGCGGTCGTGAACCCGGACAACTACCAGGTCAGTTACGAATGCCTGCTGAGCGACGAAGAGGCCGCCACGCTGCAGCTCGACGACCCCGCGAATGTCGCGGTGCTGGTGACCCTGTCCCAGGGTGGAAACTACGACGGTGGCATCCATGCCAATTTCATGGGTCCGATCCTGCTCAACGTCAGCAAGCGCATCGGCCTGCAGAAACACCTGAACCAGGTCAGCGGAAGTGTGGTGATCCGCGCGGTTTGACGGGTCGACGGGCAAGGCCTGGCCGGTCCCTGCCCGCCGTCGCGGCAATGCCTTGCCGCCTTTTGCGAAACCGGCCGAATCTCTACGATCCTCCAAGCCTTTACCCCTCCCCGCGGCTCGCGCGGAGGGGTTTTTCTTGGGCGGTATCGGTCGAAAACGCGCCGCGGGCCGCAAACTTCACACATGCCGCGCTGTTGGCATCAAGCTTGCAGACTCTGCGTCATAACGCGATTGCCGGGCACAAGCCGGCAATGCATAAGGTTTGAATCCATGACGAACAAGAGGCGCTGAAAATGCCACAGGTAATCAACACGAACATGATGTCGCTGAACAGTCAGCGGGCGCTCGACCTCTCGCAAACCAGCATGCAGACATCGCTCGAGCGCCTGTCGTCGGGCCTGCGCATCAACCGTGCAAAGGATGATGCGGCCGGCCTCGCGATATCAGAACGCATCGGCGCACAGATTCGCGGGCTGGAGCAGGCCAATCGCAACGGCATGGACGGCATCTCGCTGATGCAGACTGCGGAGGGTGCGCTGGACGAGATCGGGAACATGTTGCAGCGCATGCGTGAGCTGGCCGTGCAGTCATTGAACGGTACGGTCAGCGACAAAGACAAGGCCTCTCTCAACGACGAGTATCAGGAACTCAAGGCAGAGATCGGCCGCGTGCTGAGCTCGGCCGAGTTCAACGGCGTCAACCTGCTCGGCAACGAAGACAGCATCAACCTGCAGATCGGATTCCGGGCGGGCGCCTCGTACCAGCTCACCGTTTCGCTATACAACATGTGGAGCCGAACCCTGTCGAACGGTGGACTCGCTTCGCTGCTATCCGCCTCACCGGCTTCGGGCATCGGCTCAGGGACCGGATCTGCGGCCGCGATACTGACGCGACTCGACACCGCAATCGACAACATCACGCAGAAGCGCGCCGACTTCGGCGCCAAGCAAAACCGCATAGAGTCCACGCTGCGCAACAACGCTAACGTGATCGAGAATCAGAGCGCCGCACGCAGCCGTATACGTGATGCCGATTTTGCGCGTGAAACCGCGAACCTGACCCGCACGCAGATTCTTCAGCAGGCAGGCACTGCAATGCTGGCCCAGGCCAACCAAATCCCGCAGAGCGTCCTGCAACTGCTCGGCTAGCGTCAGACCGGCGAACCGAGACCGGTCGGTCTTCTCGACCAAGCCTCGCGTTAGTCGAGGGCCGCCCGGTCCGTTGGGTCGAGGGCATCGGAATGCAAGACCTTCAGTTCTATCTCAACAAGTTCGGCGACCGCTACCTGCACGAGGTCAACCGGGGGGCCTTCAACGGACTGGGTTCGGTGAGCGTTTTCCAGCGGCATTTTGCACAACGACTCTTTGCACCGGACACGCTGAACATCATCGTAGGTACGGACTCCGGTCTGCTGGTCCGCTATGTTCAGCAACAGGGCGTGGCGCAAGGCTCACGTTATCTCTTTCTCGAACTCGACGGTCTGCTGCCGGCGATCCGCGCGGAGCTCGGGGACGTCGAGCTCGACGACGCGATCCACCTTGTATCCGCTGGTGCGCTCGCCGACTCGCTGCAAGACGTCCGCTTTTCCGACTACGCGAACATCGGCGCGATCCGGCTGATGGAATCGATCGGCGCGATCGATGCCTATGACGCCGGTTACCGCATTGCCGCGGCTGAGATCAAACAGCAGCTCGATGCGGTGCTGTGGGCCTACAACTCCCAGCTAAGCAACCCGACCTTCGTCCGCTGCCAGCTGCAGAACCTGGTCGAGGAACATGTCCCGGCGGAGGTGCTGCGCAACAGCTTCGCCGGAAAGACCGCCCTGCTGCTCGGTGGCGGCCCGTCGTTGGACGACGTGCTGCCGTGGGCCCGCGCACACCAGGATCGGGTCGTGATCATCGCGGTGTCACGGATCTGCCGCCGCCTGTGTGACGCCGGCATCACGCCACACCTGGTCGTGTCGATCGATCCCACGGAACTGAGCTTCGATATCAGCAAGGAGCTGCTGCTGCTCGATCCGCGCGTCCTGTTCGTGCACGCGAACCACGTCGTGTTCAGACTGCTGGCGCAATGGCCGGGGCGCAGCGTGTTCTTGGACAGACGCTATCCATGGGACAGCAAGCTCGACGGCCCCAATATCGGCGCCGTCGGCCCGACCGTGACCAACACGGCGTTCGCCGTCATCAGCGCCATGGGATTCACACGCGTGATCTTCGGCGGCATCGATCTTTGCCACAGCAGCGATGGCTACTCGCATGCAAAGGGCAGCAACGAGCACGACGCGGGGCCGCGACTGGGCGGCACCGGAATGCGCATCACGACCAATGCCGGCACCGACGCGGAAACCACGCCAGATTTCTTCAACGCGATCCGCGCGTTCAGTGCCCAGGTGCTGGTGGCGCGCCGGCAAGGCCTGCAGGTAATCAATCCGGCATCGGGCGCCGCACAGATCGATGGGATCGACTTCGAACCGCTGGATCAGATCGCGCTGGCCGAGGCCGAGGAAGATCCATTCGATGTCCTCCAACGGTCTTTGCCGCCAGACTGCCCGGACGGCCGGGTAGCCAATCTGCGCGAGACGCAGCG
This sequence comes from uncultured Chromatiaceae bacterium, assembly GCA_965364465.1. GTDB lineage: Bacteria > Pseudomonadota > Gammaproteobacteria > Chromatiales > Chromatiaceae > Thiosocius. The sequence goes on along the minus strand of CBDTXT010000059.1, from coordinate 2,578 downwards.
CGAGCTCGCGCGTGCCAACGGGCGTCTGCGCAGGGTGATTGTGCTGGCCGAGCAGGCCCTGGAGTGCAACGCCGGACTATTCGGCCGCAGCGGCAAGACAGCCGATTTCCGCCACAAAAAACGGATGGACCGAATCGAACGCCACCTCGACCGCAGACTCGGCGATCTGTCCAAGATCGTCCGGCTGTTCAGCAGTCGTGCCTTCCTGCACATGCCCCCGTCCGATCGGGAGTGGACCGACGAAGAAATCGAACAGGCTGGCAAGACCTACTACACGGCCTATCGCGAGAATGCGCGCGAAGTCCTCGGCCTGGTCGAACAGGCGCAGGCGCGTGTGGCATCCGCAGTCATCGAGGAACAGGCGGCACCGGATTTCGAACGGCTGCTGCGGCAATGGGAAGAAGACCAGACCCCCGGCCGCACGAGGGTATGGGCGCACCGGCACCCGGAGACCCGCGCCCGACTCGCCAGCGAGGTGCAAGAGGGCTTCGACCGGCTCACCGCGGCATTCAGCGACATGCTGCGTGAGCGCGATACGACGCATGCGCGCAAGGTGCGCAGCGAAGTCTCGCTGACACCGGTCGCGGGGCGCCTGCAGCTTCTGTTCAAGGAGCGAAACGCACAGCAAATACTGGGCACGATGCACCAACTCCGCGATATCCAATCACCGGGTGCACGGCAACTCCTCTATCTTGCACAGGGCTACCTCGCGGAGCTGCAGGAAGGCGCCGAAGCGGCATTCGAATGCTATGGCCGGCTGATCGATGCGGTACGTGATGAAATCGGTGATGGCGCCGAGGAACACGGCAGGCCTTGGCTCGAGGACGCGCTGCGCCGTATGGTCTTCATCGCGATGTCCGAGGGATGGAACGATCAGGCCCTGCTGATACTCGGAGTGCTCGCGGATCTCGCCCCGGCCTACGAGCCTCAATACGCGGAGCTGCTGCGCCTGTCCGGCAACCTGGCTGCCGCGGCCACGGTCTATACGAACTACCTGAGCAAGGCACCGGGCGACCATGTTGCGATGTTGCGTCTAGGCAGGGTCTATCAGGCGATGGGGTCCGCAGATGCCGCAAAGACGGCATTCCGCTATGTGCTCGACAAAGACCCCGACAACGCCGCGGCGCGCTCGCTGCTGCGGCAGACAAACGACGCGGCCTGAGGCGCGCGCTGCCCGGCGGGCACCGTGTTAAGCTGCGGTGGTAGTTTATCCGGGTGAATTCGATTGCCGTGCAGGGGTCTGCGGCGAAAGCGATGCCCGGCGGCAGACGGCCCGCGTCGCAAGTATTCAGGAACCAGGGGACTCAGCCGATAGCATCCTGTGGCGGCTGCCGAAGGAAACGACAAGCACTGGAACCTCATACCGATGGAAAATCTCTGCCGACTGCTCTTGCTCCTGGCCCTGATCGCACCTTTTGCAAGCCACGCAGTCACGCTGGGGCAGGCGCGGGTGAACTCCTTTCTGGGCCAACCACTGGACGCAGAGATCGACCTGATCGGCGTCCAAGCCGGACAGCATGAAGACCTCAGGCTGCGGCGAGCAAATCTGCATCATGTCGAGCTGCTCGGCATCGCCTACGAGCGCCATCTCGCGGCACTGGAGTTCGACATTGTGCGCTCGGGCAGCCAGTGGCTGGTGCGCGTGCGAACTGAAGTCGCGGTAACCGAACCCTTCGTCGATTTTCCTCTGCAGATGACCTGGCCCGGCGGCCAGATGATCAGGCGGTACACGCTGCTGCTCGATCCCCCAAGGCGTGTCCAGTCAGCCCGCATCAGCGGCAGCTTACCGACACAGGCCGCAGCAGGGACGCAACGACCGGCGGACGAATCGCCGGCCGACGCGCGTTACGGCCCGGTTCAGCAGGGCGAGACGCTGTGGCCGATCGCGCAACAGCTGAAACCGAGCGGCATCAGTACCCAACAGATGGCAATGGCGCTGCTGCGGGCCAATCCACAGGCCTTCGTCGACAATGACATCAACCGGCTGCGTGCCGGCAGCACACTGACGATCCCGGCGCGCAGTTTCATCGAAGAACTCGACCGGGCCGAGGCTCGCGCCGAGTTCAATGCCCAGATCAACAGGCAACGACGCAGGACACCACCTGTCGCAACTTCGCCCCGCGAACTGCAGGGAGCAACAGAGCCGGTGCCAGCCGCAGCTGACGGGACGAGCGGAGTGGCGCCGGCCGTCGAGCCAGACGAGCCAGATGACAGCGCGAATGCACAGCTGCGTATCATCGCGGACCAGCGGGATGCAGAAGACACGGAGCAGGCATTGCGCGAACAGCTCCTGGTCACGATGGAGGAGATCGAGAGCAACCGTCTGACCACCGGTGCGATCGAGTCGCGGCTTGCACGCCTGGAGTCGGAATTACAGCGTATGCAACGACTGGTCGAATTGAAAGATGCGCAAATCGCGGCCCTGCAATCCGAGGTCGCGGAAAAGGATACGCAGCCAGCGCTCGCCCCGACAGCAGCGGAACCGGCAGTTCAGGGGCCGGTCGAGATGCAGGCCGCGGAAACCGTCACGGCCGCTGCAAACGACACGCCGGAACCCGAGTCTGCGGCTGCGACCATC
>CBDTXT010000058.1:0-10712 GCA_965364465.1 uncultured Chromatiaceae bacterium | reverse complement strand
GGTTCCGGCTCGGTCGATGCATTCACCCCGATAATCACGACCGGACGTGGGGGAAGACCGCCGCGCTTCTTCACGAAGGCCTGTGCACCACCCGAGCCCTCGATGACCTCGTAGACCGCTCGCAGACCCAGGTTGTCGGTAATTCCCCCGTCCACCAGGTGCGCATAGTCGCGGTCCTCGTTGAGAAAATAGGCCTTCAGTCCGTCGACGACCGCCGTCATCTGTACGTCGCCCGCGGTCCGCTCGGCCGCCGCCGTCAACCAGCCCGGCAGTTCCTGCTTGCAGTCCATGTAGTTCTGGACCACCACCGGATTGAACAGCACCGGCACCGCGGACGAGGCCGTCACTGCCTTGGCGACCGGGAAACTGGAGATATCCGAGCACAGCAGGTTGAACCACTCCTGAACGAAGGAAAAACGCACGCCGTATCCGAGGTCGCTCGCGTTGATCACGACCAGTGGGCCACCGGCCTTGCGCATGTCCTCGAAGGTCGCATCGTGAAACACCTGCTTTTCATAGAATTTCACCGCCATTTCGGTGCGCCCGGTCGAACTGAACCAGAAGGCCGGGTTGAACAGGGACCTGATCAGCTGCCCCTGGAAATTCCGGCGCAGAAACACGTCCTCGAAATCGTCGAAGATCCGATCCCCATGCAAACCGTAGTAGGCGGAGGCAAAGCTGCCGCCGGAGACCGAGGTGATCACGTCGATCTCGTCGAGCAGGCGACGCCGTTTCTCCCCGCTACCCAGCGGCGTGTCGCGCAGTTCCTGCAGCACCCCGTAGGCCAGTGCGGCGGCCCGGGTACCACCGCCTGAAAACGCAAGTATCAGGCTCATGTCATCACTGTGGCCGCGGCCGGTCAGCGCACGGATCGAGTAGGTCTGCATCGGGTCGACATCGGTGGCCGCGTCGTTTTCGATCACGCCATACGAGGTGCAGCCCGCCAGGACCAAGGATACGAAACAGACACTGAACAACCGCAACATTGCTTGCCTCGCCATCAGATCTCCTTTCTGTCATTCATTGGCATGGCACCAGCGCGAAGGCCCGCAAATTATATCCCGGCGGGCACGCTGGGGCCCAGTGCCCGGTGACTGCCGCGGTTGCCATCATTGCGAATGCAGCAGATAACGGAACCCCAGGGCGATCTGGTCCAGACCGGGATTCGGCTCACTGATGTCGGCATTGGACATATGTTGAATACGCCCGTTGACTTCCAATCGCTCGGATACACGGTAGCTCAGGCCGAGGAAACTGGTGAACTGCATGTTACCGCCGAGGTCCGCGTCGCCGTATTCATGTCTGCTGAGTAGGGTCGGGCTGATGCCCAGTTCAATGGCAAAACGTTGACCGGGGTGCGCGAAGGCCAACGCCGGCCCGATAGACAGCACGGCGCCGGTCTCTCCACCGCCGTGCAGCGCACCGACCGTGGTGTCCAGCCGCGTACCGAGCGTCCAGCCCGATCCGAGCGACCAATCCCACGGCAGACCGTAGGTCGCGGTGACCTCGAACTGATTTAAGTACTCTCCTATCACAGAATCGGTCAACCCGGCACGCGCGCCGACCCCGGTCCAACCCGGGTCGGCAGCGTTGGCAGTGTTGGCAGCAAACGCCACTATCGCGCATAGAAGCCACGGACAAGCGGACGGCAGTTGACAGCAGGCGGCGCCCGATGGGCGCCGGGCAGCTGTCGAATCGCGGGGTTGCGGAGTATGCAGGCTGGGATTCTGTCTGGGGCAGCACATCTGGCACACTCAATTGCGAGAAGTTGGGCGTCACTGGAAATTGCAAGTGCGGGCCAGCGCGCAGTCCGGCCATCTTACGCCACAGGCACCGAACGCCGATACCCAGGCTCCTAATGAGCCTGTCGGCACGGCCATCCAAAACGGCGGCGCACCACGCAGCCACTACGCAATCGAATCATTGCGGCAGTGCCCGATAGCGCCGGGCCAGCCGCTTGAAGCCGGACGTGTCGCGAACCTCTCCACCGAGCTCCGCAGCGACTATCGCGGCCACTTCATCGGCCAGGGCCTCGGCAAGCCGCGCATCCAGAAACAGAATCCGCGACCGACGTGCAAGCACATCTTCCACCGTGCGCGCACCTTCATATCGGACAGCGAAGCGTACCATCGCCTCCGTCAAGCCCATGCCCATTTCGCGTTCGTGCCCAGGCAGATCGTCCAGCAGCGCGGCCTCGGTACCATACAGATGTGCGCCCGGCGGGTCGGTGATCCGGTGGGCTACCGTCGCTGGCGCGCCGACCAGCGGAAGCTCCATCGTGTGGCAGCGTTCTGCAGACTCGATCAATCCGGCCCCTATGCAGCGCTCGATGACAGCCTCCGCCATCGCCCGATAAGTCGTCCATTTGCCCCCTGTCACTGTCACCAGGCCGGATTCATCCACCACGATCAAATGCTCGCGCGACATGTCCTTGGTACTGGCCGCCCTGCCGCCGGGCGGCCTGACCAGGGGCCTCACGCCACCCCAGATGGATCGCACATCGGCGGCGGACGGCTTGCGAGCCAGGTATCTGCCCGCCTCGCCGAGGATGAAGCCAACCTCTTCCGTCAGGGGCACGGGTTCGGACTCGATCTCATCGCGCGGCGTGTCGGTCGTGCCCAGGAGGAGCTTGCCAAGCCAGGGCACCGCGAACATGACCCGTCCATCCGCGGTCTTGGGCACCAGCAGCGCGTGATCGCCAGGCAGAAACTCGCGATCCACGACCAGATGTATGCCCTGGCTTGGCGTGACCATGTGGCTATCCGGGTCGGCATCCAAGCGACGCAGCTCGTCCACCCAGACACCTGTGGCATTGACGACACAGCGGGCATGGATATCGATCTGCTCACCCGTTTCCGCGTCTGTAATGGCGGCGCCGCTCAGCTTGCCATCGCTGTGCAACAGTGATCCGACCGGGCAATGGTTCAATACCACGGCACCGTGGGTCGCCGCGGTGCGCGCCAGCGCGACGGCGAACCGGGCATCGTCGAACTGACCGTCCCAGTACTGCACGGACCCGACCAGGTCGTGCGAGCGGACACCCGGCATGGTCTTCAGGGTCGCCGCGCGATCGAGGAATCGCGTGCTGCCCAGACCGGCCTTCCCCGCGAGCCGGTCGTACAGCATCAGCCCGGATCCGTAGAACAGCCTGTCCCAGAAACGCCCCTTGTTCCCGAACGCAGGGACCAGGAGCGGGAGCGGCCGGGCCAGATGGGGTGCGTTCGCTAACATATGCTTGCGCTCCCGGAGCGCCTCCTTCACCAGGCCGAGGTTGCCCTGGGCCATGTAACGCACACCGCCATGCACCAGCTTGGTTGCACGCGACGAAGTACCCTTCGCGAAATCGTCGCGCTCGACCAGCGCAATCGACAGGCCGCGCGACGCAGCGTCGAGCGCAATACCCAGGCCGGTGGCACCGCCGCCCACCACCAGCAGGTCGAAGCGGTTGGTCTGCTTCAGCCGCCGCAGGCCCTCCTGCCGCGACAGCGATCCCTGAACGAGTTTCGGTTCCTTCATCGCTGGTGCCCCTCCGCGCCGCCATCGGCGAGCTCGACGGCCACGTTACTTTCGGCGCAGATCCGTGAAAGCTCCACGTCGGGCGGCTGGTCGGTGACAAGATAATCGAGATCGGCGATATGGCCGATGCGTACCGGCGCGGATCGGGAGAACTTCATTGCATCGGCCACCAGGATCGCGCGGCGGCTCGCGGCCAGGATCGCGCGAGACACGCTGACCTCGCGAAAGTCATAATCGAGCAGTGACCCGTCGGGGTCGATCCCGGACACCCCCATGACCGCAAAATCGACCTTGAACTGGCGAATGAACTCAACCGCGGCCTCGCCGACGATACCGCCGTCGGCATGTCGCAGCACACCGCCCGCCACGATCACCTCGATGTGGGAATGCCCGCGCAACAGCTGCGCGACATTGATGTTGTTGGTGATCACCATCAGACCCTGATGGTTGTATAGCGCTCGTGCCACCTCCTCGGTGGTGGTGCCAATGTTGACGAACAGCGAGCAATTGTTCGGGATAAGTCGGGCCGCATGCTCGCCAATCAGCCTTTTGGCCCGCGACGAAATATGCCGGCGGCTTTCGTAGCCCACATTGGCGACACCCGCCGCATACGCGGCCCCACCGTGAAAACGCTGCAATACCCCCAGGTCACACAAATCGTTCAGATCCTTGCGGATCGTCTGCGGCGTGACCTCGAAGCGGGCCACCAGATCTTCGACGACCACCCGACCCGCACCGCGGGCCAGCTTTACTATTTCTGATTGTCGGGGACTCAATGTCTGCATCGAGGATCGGCGTCGGCCATTCGGTATCAGTTCGTATTATTTCGTATTGTTTTCGTTTTGGAAAGTTTATTCTGCAAGCGAAAGCGCTGACATCGCACCCTTTGCGATCGGGAGTCCGCCCGGAAGGCCTCATAACACGTTCTCATCAAGAGTTTTTTTACCCTTGCACCCGCCTTTGAAGCGAGTCCAGCACGCTCGATCCGAATAACAACAGATTCCTATTCCCTGAAAAACTGATTCGCCTCGTCTCGTTTGACATTCGTTTGTTTTCGTTTACATTGCCTGGGCAGCTGCGTCAAAACCGATCATCCCCGACAGGAGAGACACCATGCTCAGTAAGCGAAAGCTGGTCGCCGCGGTTTCACTGGCGACATCGGCACTGCTGGCCAGCGTCGCCCATGCCGACACGGCCGCAGCAAAGAAGTGGATCGACGAGGAATTCCAGCCGTCTGTGCTGACCAAGGAAGAGCAGCTCGAGGAACTGGCGTGGTTCGCCGAGGCGGCAGCGCCGTTCAGAGGCATGGAGATCAATGTCCTGTCCGAGACCATCCCCACGCACGAATACGAGTCGAAGACCCTCGCGAAGGCGTTCGAGGAGATCACCGGCATCAAGGTGAACCACCAACTCCTCGGCGAGGGTGAGGTGGTGCAGGCGGTACAGACCCAGATGCAGACCAAGCGCAATCTCTATGATGCGTACATCAACGACTCCGACCTGATTGGCACGCATTCGCGCCTGCAGCTGGCCGTGAACCTGACCGACTGGATGGCTGGCGAAGGCAAGGACGTCACGAACCCGAAGCTGGACGTGGACGACTTCATCGGCAAGTCCTTTACCACCGGCCCCGACGGCAAGCTCTACCAACTCCCCGATCAGCAGTTCGCCAACCTGTACTGGTTCCGCAAAGACTGGTTCGACCGCCCCGACCTGAAGAAACGCTTCAAGGAGAGATTCGGCTACGAGCTGGGCGTGCCGGTGAACTGGTCGGCCTATGAAGACATCGCCAGCTTCTTCTCCGAGGACGTAAAGGAAATCGATGGCATTCGCGTCTACGGGCACATGGACTACGGCAAGCGTGCCCCCGACCTGGGTTGGCGCATGACCGATGCCTGGCTGTCGATGGCCGGCGCCGGCTCCAAAGGTCTGCCCAACGGCGTGCCGATCGACGAGTGGGGCATCCGCATGGAGGAAGGCTCGTGCAACCCGGCAGGTGCTTCGGTCACCCGGGGGGGTGGCACCAATGGCCCGGCAGCGGTCTACGCGATCCGCAAGTGGGACGAATGGCTGCGCAAGTATGCACCGCCCGGGGCCGCTGACTACGACTTCTACCAGTCGCTCCCGGCCCTTTCACAGGGTAACGTCGCCCAGCAGATCTTCTGGTACACCGCGTTCACCGCCTCGATGGTCGCACCCAGCTCGGAAGGCAACAACACCGTGGACGACAGCGGGAAGCCACTATGGCGCATGGCGCCGTCTCCGCACGGCCCCTACTGGGAGGAGGGCCAGAAACTCGGCTACCAGGACGCCGGCTCATGGACCCTGTTCGAATCCACCCCGGTCGACCGTCGCAAGGCGGCATGGCTGTATGCCCAGTTCGTGGTCTCGAAGACAGTCGACGTGAAGAAGTCCCACGTGGGCCTGACCTTTATTCGCGACTCTTCCATCAACCACGCGTCTTTCACCGAACGCGCGCCCAAGCTCGGCGGCCTCGTGGAATTCTACCGCTCGCCCGACCGCGTACTCTGGTCGCCCACCGGCGTCAATGTACCCGACTACCCGAAGCTGGCGCAGCTGTGGTGGCAAAACATCGGTGACGTCAACTCCGGTGCCTTCACGCCGCAGCAGGCCATGGACCGGCTGGCCAATGAAATGGATCAGGTCATGTCACGCATGCAACGCGCTGACGAGAAGGCCGAGGTCTACGGCGGCTGCGGACCGCGCCTCAACGATGAAAAACCGGCCGCGGAATGGCTGGGCAAGGGCGGCGCCAAGGCCAAACTGTCGAACGAGAAGCCTCAGGGCGAGACCATCGCCTACGAAGAGCTGATCAAGCGCTGGTCCAACTGAGCCGTCGCGTCAGCACCGGCCGGGCAGAAGGAAAAGCCCGGCCTGTCTGGACAGCGGCCGAATCGATTCGCGAGGCATGTTCGCGTCGCAGCCACCTGCTGCGGACCCGGGACCAACGCAAACGCAATCCAGGAAGCCTGGCATGACCCTGGCATTGAAAAATGTATCGCTGCGTGTGGATGGGCAGACGCACATCTACGACACGACAGTGGAATTCGCATCGGCCGGATTCAACGTCCTGCTCGGCACCACCCTGGCCGGAAAAACCACGCTAATGCGCCTGATGGCCGGACTGGTTCAGCCCACGGCCGGCGAGATCTGGTTCAACGGTGCGAATGTCACCGGCATGCCGGTACAACAGCGCAATGTGGCGATGGTATACCAGCAATTCATCAACTACCCGAACATGAACGTGTTCGATAATATCGCCTCGCCTCTGCGACTGGCCGGCCACGGCCGCGCCGAGGTCAGACAACGCGTCGGGCGCGTGGCCGACATGCTGAAACTCGATCCGTTCCTCAAGCGCAAACCGGCCGAGCTGTCCGGTGGCCAGCAGCAGCGCTGTGCCCTGGCGCGTGCGCTGGTGAAGGACGCGGACCTGGTGCTGCTAGACGAGCCGCTGGCCAACCTCGACTACAAGCTGCGCGAGGAGTTGCGCGAACAACTGCCCCGCCTGTTCGCTGCACGCGAACGCAGCGTGGTCTATGCGACCACCGAACCGTCCGAGGCCCTGCTCCTCGGCGGGCATACGGCTGCGATGCACGAGGGGCGCATCACCCAGTTCGGCCCCACCGGGGAGGTCTACCGCCATCCGATCGACAAATGCACCGCCAGCGTATTTTCCGACCCGCCCATGAACACGATTCCGGTCACCAAGGACGGCAAAAAGTTCAGCCTCACGGACGGCACCACCTGGGACGCGCAGGACGCCTACCTGGCGCTGGCCGACGGGCCCTACGAGTTCGGCGTGCGGCCGCACCATGTGCATCCCGCAGACGACGGCTCCGACGGCGCATTGGTCGAGGGCACCGTGCTGGTGTCCGAGATCTCGGGTTCCGAGTCGACCGTGCACTTCGACCTGAACGGTCGACCCTGGGTCTCTCTGGCCCACGGCGTGCATACGTTCCGCGTCGGCCAGACCGCACGCTTCCAGATCGATGTCGACCACTCGATGCTGTTCTCGAAGCAAGGCGACCTGGTCGCCGCCTTGGGATACTAGACACGGAATCATGGCGAGAATCGACCTGCAACGGCTGCGTCACAGCTACCTGCCCAAGCCGACGCAAGATGCCGACTATGCGCTGAAACAGGTGGACCTGGTCTGGGAGGACGGCGGCGCCTACGCGCTGCTGGGCCCGTCGGGTTGCGGCAAAACGACCCTGCTCAACATCATTTCCGGCCTCCTCACGCCGACCGAGGGCAGCATCCTGTTCGACGGCATGGAGGTCAGGGACAAGACCCCGGAAGAGCGCCAGATCGCGCAGGTTTTCCAGTTCCCGGTGGTCTACGACACGATGACCGTCTACAACAACCTGGCCTTCCCGCTGCGCAACCGCGGCGTGCCGGAGAAGCAGGTCGACGCCCGTGTACGCGCGATCGCGGACATGACGGGCCTCGTCGAGATGTTGAACGAGAAGGCCGCCGGTCTCAGTGCCGACGGAAAGCAGAAGATCTCCCTCGGCCGTGGCCTGGTGCGGGAGGATGTGAACGTGATCATGTTCGACGAGCCACTCACCGTGATCGATCCGCACCTGAAATGGAAACTGCGCTCCAAGCTCAAGGAGCTCCATCAGCGCGTGAAGACCACGATGATCTACGTCACCCACGACCAGACCGAGGCACTGACTTTCGCCGACAAGGTGGTGGTCATGCACGAGGGCTGGGTGGTGCAGCAGGGTACGCCGGTGGAACTGTTCGAAAACCCGCGGCATACCTTTGTCGGCCATTTCATCGGCTCACCGGGGATGAACCTGATGCCCTGCGAACTGGTCGAGGGCGGCGCGAGCGTTTCCGGGCACCGCGTCGCGCTCGCCCAAACCGTCCCCGAACCTCCGGCGGAGGCCACACTGGAACTCGGCGTGCGACCGGAGTTCGTGCAACTCGCCGAGCCGGGCGCCGCGGACGGACTGCCGGCGAGCGTCGTCAGCGTGCGCGACACCGGGCGGCACCGAATCGTGGAGACCGATTTCGCGGGCCACAAGGTGCGCGCCCTGGTGCCCGCCGGCCTGCCCGTCCCTGAGGGCAGGACCAGCCTCCGATTCGACCCCGGGCATACCCAGATCTACGCCGACGGCTGGATCATCGCGTCGGGGATCGCTCGATGAGCGCCAGACCGACCAACCAGAAGGCCTGGTTCCTGGTCGCCCCGGTGGTGATTCTGGTGGCCTTCAACGCGGTCATTCCACTGATGACCGTCGTCAACTACTCGGTGCAGGAGACCTTCGGCGACAACCTGTTCTTCTTCGAGGGCATGAAATGGTTCGAGGAGGTGCTCAGGTCTGAGCGCTTCCATGCCTCCCTGCTGCGCCAACTGCAATTCACCTTCATCATCCTCGCGATCGAGATCCCTCTGGGCGTAGCCATTGCGTTGACCATGCCGCGCAAGGGCTTCTGGGCCTCTGTCTGCCTGGTGCTCATGGCCATGCCGTTGCTCATTCCATGGAACGTGGTAGGCGCGATGTGGAACATCTTCGCCTTGCCGGACATCGGTCTGCTGGGCAAGACATTGAACAGCATGGGCTTCGACTACAATTTCACGCGCCAGCCCTTTGCCGCCTGGGCCACACTGATCGCGATGGACGTCTGGCACTGGACCTCGCTGGTGGTACTGCTGGCCTACGCCGGCCTCAGCTCCATTCCGGATGCGTACTATCAGGCCGCGCGCATCGATGGTGCGAGCCCCTGGGCGGTGTTCCGGTATATCCAGCTGCCCAAGCTCAAGCATGTGCTGACCATCGCGGTGCTGCTGCGCTTCATGGACAGCTTCAACATCTACACCGAACCCTTCGTACTCACCGGTGGCGGCCCGGGCAACTCCACCACCCTGCTCTCGCTGGATCTGGTTAAGATCGCCCTCGGTCAGTTCGACCTGGGCCCGGCTGCCGCGATGAGCCTCATCTACTTCCTCATCATCCTGCTGTTCTCCTGGATCTTCTACACGGTCATGACCCGAGGGGATAAAGACTGATGTCGGCCAAGCGCACCCGAGGCCTCAAATGGATCATCCCGTTCCTCTATATCCTGTTTCTGATGCTGCCGATCTACTGGCTGCTGAACATGTCGTTCAAGACCACCAACGAGATCCTCGGGACATTCAGCCTGTTTCCGCAAGAGTTCACGCTGGACAACTATCGGGCGATCTTCACCGATCCCACCTGGTACAGCGGCTACATCAACTCGCTGCTCTACGTCTGCATCAACACGCTGCTGTCCGTGAGCGTCGCGCTGCCGGCCGCTTATGCGTTCTCGCGCTATCGTTTTCTGGGGGACAAGCACCTGTTCTTCTGGCTGCTGACGAATCGCATGGCCCCTGCCGCGGTGTTCGCACTGCCGTTCTTCCAGCTGTACTCGGCGATGAACCTGTTCGACACCCACATCGCCGTTGCCCTGGCGCACTGCCTGTTCAACATCCCGCTGGCGGTATGGATCCTCGAGGGCTTCATGTCCGGGGTGCCCAAGGAACTGGATGAGACGGCCTTCATCGACGGGTATTCGTTCCCGCGGTTCTTCGTCAGAATTTTCCTGCCGACGATTGCCGCAGGTATCGGTGTGGCCGCCTTTTTCTGCTTCATGTTCTCGTGGGTGGAACTGCTGCTGGCCAAGACCCTGACCTCGGTGGCCGCCAAGCCGATCGCGGCGGTCATGACACGGACGGCAAGCTCGTCGGGCTATGAGCTGGGTCTGCTGGCCGCCGCCGGCGCCCTGACCATGATACCCGGGGCCATCGTGATCTTCTTTGTACGCAACTACATCGCCAAGGGCTTCGCCCTCGGGAGGGTTTGAGCATGGGCTTGTCATGGATGGCCTGGACATGGCAAACCGCGGTATTTTTCGGCGCCATCGCTGCCCTGTTGGCGCTGATGACCGCGCTGGAGATCCGTCGGCCTGGAGGCAATCCGCGTGACGGCATCCTGGGGCTGCGCACCACGCGTGGTGACCGCCTGTTCATATCGCTCCTCAGTGCCGCCTATGTGCATATCCTTTGGTTGTTCTTTTTCGGGATGCCGCTGACCGGCGCGATGCTGGTCTCTCTGGGGCTCGCGGCAGCGATCTGGAAGTGGGTTTAAACCGAATGGCACTACTTAAGCCGATACGGGTTGTTTCTGGAGGAAACGTCGGTGGCA
>CBDTXT010000057.1:0-10758 GCA_965364465.1 uncultured Chromatiaceae bacterium | reverse complement strand
ACGAACAGATGCTCCGTGCGGGTATCGCGTTTCAACTCCATCGCACGCAGCCCCATCAGCAGCCGCAGATCATGGTTTCCGGCCAGCAGCTTCACCCGCGCCCCGGTGTCGATGAAGTTGCGCACGGCGCGCAGCAGGCGAAGATTGCTCGGACCTTTGTCCAGACAATCCCCGCCGATGATGAAGAGGGCCTTGCGGCCAGCCGCCGTCAGCTTCATGTCGAGATCGCCCGGGCCGGTCTTGTGTACCCCCCCTGAGGCAACCAGCGAGGCGCTGAAGGCCTCCGCATCGGCATGCGGGTCGGCCAAAAAGTAGACCGTTCGCTTGGGCCAGGTCCAGGCACCGCGCGAGACGCTGTCCGACAGTGCGCGGTCCAGCGCGCGGCCATTGCCGGAATCGCCGTCTTCCGGCTGGTTTTTTCCCGCCTGCCAGTTGCGCCCCGCCGTGGGTAGCTTCCCGTGAACCCAGCGCTTGCCCCGATAGCGCGGCAGGCCGGACTTATGCTTTATCACTGACATGAGGCGAGATGCTGTCTGGGTTGGCGATCGGACGGCGGCAGGCAGTCGGCATCGCAGGATCCGCGCAGCCGGTGGCAGGATTGGCGGGCGCCGGCCGTTCCATGCGATGGCTGCGGGTGTTCAATCGGTGTACTCGCCCTGCTTGTCGCGGACCTTCCATGCACCGCCAATATGATGCCAACCTTGCCCTGGCAGATACTCCAGAAACACCGGCTGGGCATGGTACATGCTTAGCTGGGCGATCTGCTCGTAAGCCAATATGCCCAGGTGGTAGGCGGCGTGGCGAAATGCGGCGCCGTGGCCGACGAACAGCTGCATCGTGTCGGATTGTGCCTCCCTTGTCAGTGCCTCGAGCTGCTTGCTTATATGCGCAGCAACACGCTCACCCGCTTCGAGTAGCGATTCGGCACCCTGCAGCGGCACGCGGAATCTACTGTTCGACTTCCAGTCCTCTGGCAGGTCCGGAAAACGCGGGTCCTCGTGAACGACCGTCTCGATCTGGGTCATCGTGAGATTGGCGGCGCTGCCGAGCCCGCGCTCCGCGAGCGCATCGAAGCTCATCAGACGGAGCGCGCCCGACGAGCCGCTCGCCAGCTGCTCGACGATGATCCGGGCCGTCTGCCAGGCCCTGAGCATCTGTGAACTGTGCACCTCGGAGGACAATGTCCAGCCGCCGGTCTCCATTGCGGTACGCAAGGTGTCTGCGGCTACGCGTGCCTGGGATTCACCTTCGGGTGTCAGCGGGAAGGGCTGGTGTGCACTCGGCGTGTCCGGCAGCTGCCGGTATTCGCCATGACGCACCAGCGCGGCAACCATTCTCGGCATCGCTTCAACCCGTGGCGAGGCTTTGCGCGAGTGTCGCGATCATTGGTCGGAGTTCGGGTTGTCTCAGAAGCTCCCCGGCCTTTTTGGGGGAGACCCAGAGCCGGCCGCGATGGCGCTCCTCCCAGACCTGTTCCGGCAGTTGGCGGGTCACCCGCATCGGGTACACGGCGACCGAGCAGGCGGCACCCCACTTGCGATAGCTGTAGCTGCCTACCATCTCGTCCGCCACCTCCCCCTCGACGCCGGCCTCTTCCCAGGCCTCTTTCGCGGCCGACTCCTGCAGGCTGAGACCCGGGTCTGCGATCCCCTTGGGCACCACCCAGTGCTTGTCCTGGCTCGACCGAATGACCAATATCTGCAGCTGTCCGTTGTCTGTGCGATAGGGGATGACCGATGACTGGGTGTAGTAGTAGGCGGGGCGGTCGCGCCGGCCTTCTCCGTCCGGCATCGGGAACGGGAATTTCCTTGGCAGGCTGGAGGCGTGGATCAGGTGCAGCAATTCGGCGTGATTCTCGGTCAGGCCGGCCCATTGATCGGCCGTCCGCAGGTGCGCAAGTGCCGCGGTAGGCATCAGTTTTCCACCCTGGGGGGCGCTGAGTGGCGGTTTGGCAAGCCACTTCAACAGCATCGTCAGGCCGGGGTTGTGTCCGACCAGCATGACCCGTCGTGAGGACTCGGAACAGTCGGCGAGCACCTGCAACAGTGCATCCGGATCCGCCTGATAGATGCGTTCGTCCTGCGCTACGGCCGTTCCGCGGACGCCCATCGCCTTGCAGCATTTTTCGGCGGAGACCAGCGCCCGCTCCGCCGGGGAGGCGATCACCAGGTCAGGTATCAGTTGCTGCTGTGCCAGCCAGACGCCGACACGTTGTGCGGCGCGTTTGCCCCGGTCGGTCAGCGCGCGATCGCGATCGCCAGCCTCGCCGGCTGGTTCCGATTTTCCATGGCGCATCAGGAGCAGTTCACGTTTCATGATTCAGCCTGTCATGTCGTTAAGCCGTCGCGCGAGCGCACCGAAATCGACGCCGCCGCTCGCCTCGTAAGCGCCAACGCCTGCCAGCGCATCCAGGTAGGCCTGACGGTCGAATGGCGTATCGGCGTCGAAGAACGAGCCGTCGGCATACTGGTAAAAGGGCCCGGGCGACTTCATGATCGCGCCCAGCAGGTCCGGGCGCGCGGATAACTCGACCGGCTGCAGGTCAAGGGGCTGATCGCTGCCGCGCTGCCAGTTCAGGACTAGGAACGCGCCCAGTGGCGCCTCGGAGGTGATGCGGCCCTCACCGTACAGCGCGTCGATCGCCACATCGTATTTTTCTTCCAATGCCCAGAGCTGCTCATTCGGCATGCTGAGCAGTTTGTCGCGCTGTGCCCCCGGGAGCATCGACTGCAGGCGTGGGTTGTGCACGATCGTTCCCGGGTTGACGCGCGGCAGCTTGGGGATGCCGGCGGCCCGCGTTTCCGACCCAACGCGGCGGACGAAGAGACGGTCGTTGGTCAGGTAGCGGATCGCCGGTTCTTCCATCATGTGCAGCATCAAGGTCGATTTCCCACCGCCCGAGAAGCCAGCAATGCCCAGCGCCCGCCCCCGGTACACGAGACCGGCCGCATGGCAGATCAGCCAACCACGGTTCTGCAGCCAGTTCATGTACTGGGCATTGACGAAGTTGATCACCTGGTTGTCATAGCGCCTGCAGGGCCCGGCCGCGATGCGTTGCGTTGCGCTCTGCAGGAACACCATCCCCGTGCGGACCTTGCGTACCAGACGCCCGCCGTCGAGATCGTAATAGCTGTCTTTGCGGCCGCTCTTGCCCGGCTCTCGCTTCCAGTCCACGAACTCGATCCCCAGGTCCGGCGCGTCCCGCTCGATGGCTGTGACATCGATGTCCGCATCGCCCGCGGGGCCGGCCACGGGCGAGAAGTAGCGGCGCAGCTGTTCGATGAGCTCTCCGGAGTTCGAGCGTATGCGCAGTGTGCAGGCGCCGAGCGACAGATAAAGCGCGTCGTCGCACAGACGGGCACCGTCGCACAGCGCATCGGCGAATCCCTCCAGGCTGTGTTGTTCCTGCATCATGACTCGAGCTTCCTGATCACATAGTCGGCATAGACGCCTGCGGCATCGAGTTCGGCACCCTCGAGCGCACCGCGGAATCCGCCGAAGGCCGACACCTCGAAGACAATCGGGCCTGCCGGGGTTTCCGCGACATCGACCGTGGTGAAGTCCATGCCGAACGGGGCCTGGGCGCGGCGGGCCAGTTCGACGATCTCAGCTGGCGGCGAGTAGCCAGTGTAGCGGCCACCGCTGTCTATCGTGGTATTCCATGAGTCGTCTTGTGAAACGCGCGCGTAGGTGCCGAGATACTCGCCGCCGAGAAATACCATGCCGAGGTCCCGACCGGACAGATCGAGCTTGCGCTGGATGTACATCATCGGGTTTTCGCGCTGGAAGTCTTCGATCGCCGCGTGAAGCGCGTCGTCCGTGAGACCGGCGTCGATGATGCACATGCCGCGTGCCTTGGTGGAAAACAGCGGCTTGAAGACGGCACTGCCGAACGTGCGCACTGCGCGGACCGCGGCGCCGAGGTCTTCGGTCACACGGGTCTCCGGCATTGGGATGCCGGCGTTGCGCAGCGTGACGGTGCAGCTCAGGCGGTCAATCAGACGTAGCATGTTCTCCGCACCACTGAACACTCGTGTCCCGGCGCGCTCCGCGACTCGCAGCAGCTCGAGTCGATCCAGGGTGTTGGGGCTGTATTCGGCGCTGATCTTCTTCACAATCAACCCGTCCAGCTCGCACAGGTTGTGGCCGTCGAACAGCAGGCGCCCTTCGGTCAGGTCCAGTTCGACCCGGCCCATATCGATCACCAGGCGGTACCCGGTACGCCGTTCGACGGCGTCCGCCAGGGTCTCGGTGGACCACTTGCCGGGTACGCCCACGACACCGATCCGGCAGTCGCCGTTTGCGCTCTTTCTAACCAATGAACATCGCCTTCATCGGGATCCTGAAGCCGGCGGCCTCGCGGGGGTCGGTGGCCAGCACCCGTTCCAGTAAATAGCGGGCCCGCAGAAACATCCGGCGGGCCAGTGATTTGTCGAGGATGAAGCGGGTCGAGGTGGCGAACGAGCGGGCCAGGCCCAGGGCCAGCCGCAGCTCGAAGGTATCGTCGCCGGCATTGTCCGCATAGCGCCTGGCGATGCGGTAGAAATCTTTCGCCAGACCCATGATCCGGCGGCGCAGCGGCGCGTCGAGTATCTGCAGCCGGTAGTTCGATACCATGAACACCGAGACATCCTGTACATAGTCCATATGACACGAGCGGTGCAGGTCGATGAAATTGATCCGTCGCTCCATCGGGTCGTAGATGATGTTGTCGACGTTGAAGTCGCCATGGATGTAGACAGAGAAGGGTGCCTGGAAGCCATTTTCGTAACGTCGGGCCCGACTCACCAGCGTGTCGAAAGACGGGACCTCGAGGCCGCACACCCGGCTGTCGCCCTGTTGGAACTCCGGGTGAATCTTGTAGACGTCGGCCAGACGTTTCTCCAATTGCTGCATGAAGCGCGCTGAAACCGGCTTGTCGATTCGGGTTTCGCGCCATACGGACTTGAGCGTACTGCCCAGCCTGTCCAGCGTCTCGTGCAGCAGCCGTGGCGGTTCGTTCAACACCACCTGCTCGAACGTCAGTCCCGGCAGGTGCTCGATGAGCAACGCGGCCGATTGCCCGCGCTTTTTGTAGGACAGGATCTTCGGCGCCAGTCCCGGATAGATCTCGTGCCAGCTTTCGACACCCTGGCGCTCCTCCTTCAGCTTGCGCTTCTCGCCGTCCTTGAAGATCGCGACATACGCGTCGCTCTTGCCGTCTGCAGCTGAAATGCCGGCTATCGCGCTACCCGAACGGGTCTCGGCGATTCGTTCGATCTGTACGTCCGAGATCTCGTCTTCTCCCTCGAGATCCTCAACCGAGGCCTGCAGCGAGTGGTAGCGATCGAAGTTCAGTGGTTGCCCCAGGTTGGCGGAGATAATGGACTCGCTGATATCGAGCAGCGCATCGCCCATCTGCTCGACGTTGTGGGCCACGAACAGCGCGCTGATCAGGTCCTCCGTCTTCTTCTTCTGTTTGAGCGCGGCCGTGTAACGTTTCAGCAGCTGTTTGTAGCCGCTGTCCAGCTTGCCCTCTATCTGGCCGATCTTCAGCGCCAGCCGGGTGTCATTTTCCTGGATCGCCGGTTCGACCAGACCGATACCGCGCCGCACGCGCTCGAGCATCGGCTGATAAGCCTTCGGCCGCAGGTGCCTGAAGTCCGAGACATAGTCGGTCTGCTTGATGCATTCACGACACAGTTCCGCGATGCGCTCGAGATCCGTCGCGACGAACTCGACCCCGCGCAAGGTCAGTGTTTCGGCGCCTCCGCTCTTGCAACGCGACAGCCTGTTCAGACAACTGTCATGGATGCGCATCTTGAGGTTGTACGCATAACCACTGCGATCGAGGATGCGCTTCGCCAGTGCCCCCGAGGGCTTACGCAGATAGGCCTGCAAATTGCCCACCTGAGAGTCCACCTCGACGCACAAGAAGCGCAGATTGTCCCTAATGCTTCTCGGGATCTGCATGATCTGCGAAGGTGCCAAGGTAAAGGGGGCGAGCCGGGTCCGGTGTATCCCTGAGGCAGTCTGTCAGATAGTGCGGGAACAGCGGCATGCCGGACAGCCCCGCGAAATCCGCCCAGACGACCGCGACCTGGTGCTTGTCGGGTCGGTGGCCGTTGTGCGGTGAGTAGTCTTCCGGCACAGAGCACCGGAAAATGAACTCGACCAGGTGTCGGCGAGTGGGGGGCTGAGTGTCGCGCCGTTTGAAGAACTCCGCGATGTGCATGAGGTCGCCGACCTCGACCCTGGTTCCGATCTCTTCCGCACATTCCCTGTTCAGCGCTTCGCTGAGCGACTCCCCGGGATCCTGTGCACCGCCGGGGAGGGCATAGCGTTCGCCGCGCCCGCCGCCGTCTTTCCTGAGCAGCAGAATCCGGCCTTGCCGGACGATCACCGCGCGCGCGGCATTACGAATGTTCGGAATCAGGTCCACGGTCTGTCAATTATTACCTCGATCCAGGCCTTTTGCAGAATGTGATCGCGTTTTGCGAGCGGCTATACTGCCTAGAGTACGCGAGAATTACCGCGTGTAGAGCGGTTTAAGCCCTGAGCCCCAGTTTTCCATCCAAACTCGATCAGGGCAACGGCAATTTCGGGTAGCGAGAACCGATGGTAAAGACGCGTGTCGTTCGGACGGTGGAGGTCCCCGATCCCCTGCGTATCAGTCGTTACCGAAAAATACCGGAGTTGGGCCCCCGCGTCTTGTTCTTCAGCGGTGGTTCTGCACTGAATGGCCTGTGCAAGACGCTCAAGAACTTCACGCACAATTCGATTCACCTGGTGACGCCATTCGACTCGGGGGGCAGCTCGGCCGAACTGCGCCGCGCGTTCGATATGCCGTCCATCGGTGACCTGCGCAGCCGATTGATGGCACTCGCCGACGACAGCGTGCTCGGACACCCCGAGGTCTATCAGCTCTTCACCCACCGGTTCCCCGATCGGGCGGACGATGGGGACCTGCGCGCCAGGCTGCAGGCGATGGTCAGCGGAAAGTCACACCTCGTTTCGGATATCACCAACCCGATGCGACGACTGATTCGCAACCAGCTCGGCTACTTTCTGGATGCGATGCCGGACGGTTTCGACCTGCGGGGCGCAAGCATTGGGAATCTCATTCTGGCCGGTGGCTACCTCAATAATCATCAGCATCTGGATCCGATCATCTTTCTGTTCTCCAAGCTGGTGAACGTCCAGGGCACGGTTCGGGCCGTGGTGAACGACGATCTCCACCTCGGTGCAGACCTCGTGGACGGCCGGCGCGTGATCGGCCAGCATCGGCTGACCGGAAAACAGGTCGCGCCGCTGACATCCGCGATCGACCGCTTGTTCCTATCGAAGCGGCCCGATCACTATGACCCGACGCCGGTGCAGTTGCGCAAGAAGAATCGCCAGCTGATCAGGTCCGCCGACCTGATCTGTTATCCGCCCGGCAGCTTTTATTCGAGCGTACTGGCCAATCTGTTGCCGACCGGGGTCGGTCGCGCCGTCGCGGACAATGAATGTCCCAAGGTGTTCATTCCGAATCTCGGCTCCGATCCCGAGCAACTGGATATGGATTTCGAGCGGGCGCTGCGCGCATTGCTGGATACGCTCAGGGCGGATGCCGGCCCGGATTGCGCTACCGACAGGCTGCTCAGTTTCGTGCTGGTCGACACCCGCAACGGAAAGTACGGCCCCGGTGTTTCCCCAGAGCTGGTGACGGCCTTCGGGGCCGAGTTGATCGACCTGAAACTGATCAGCAAGCAGAGCGCCCCATACTACGACAACGAACTGCTGGTTTCGGCGCTGCTGTCCCTGGCCTGAGCGCCGGTACATCGGGGGGCCCCGGCACGCGGCTGCAAGGCCCAGGCTGCTCTTTCCTGCCGCTCGGCCACGCCGTCGCGCGGCGGACTCCAGCGGCCTGTGCGCGGGCGATGCGCCGTCGCGGCGGGGGACGCTCAGTTGGCCCCGGACATGCTGCCCATCGTCGGTTCGAGAAACGTCGGGTAGAGGGCTTGTCCAGCCTGACCGGGTTCACCGCTGCGGCCGGCGAATGGATAAGGGCCTGCCATTCCGCCCATTCCGGGCCGGGGGAAGGGGCGGGAGTAGGGGCTGTAGACATTACCCGTGCTGCCGTACATGCCCGCGTACGGGTTCACGAGATAGGGCATTTGGGGTGGGATTCCCGAAATCCCGGCCATCGACCCCATACCCGACATTCCCTGGGCGCCAGGCAGATGAAACTGCCGGTAATAGGGGCTGTACACGTTCCCCATGCTGCCGAACATGCCTGAGTAGGGGTTGAGCGGATAGGGTACACCGGGTGCGGACATCCCCGCGCTCCTGCCGGTGCCGGTGATGCCGGGCGCGTGGAACTGCCGATAATAGGGGCTGTACACATTGCCCATGCTGCCGAACATGCTTTCGTAGGGATTGACGAAGTAGGGGCCGCCGGCGTTGCCGGCAAGGCCTTGCGCCAGCGCATGAGCGCTACACAGCAGCATCAGAAAGACGAGTCGGGTACCTCGGATGTCGTGTTTCGGCGCCATTGCCGTCACCTCCAGGTCGATGGGTTGCGATTACTCCGGCCTGCGCCGAGCCGGACCCAGCTCGCACACAGCACGGTGACATATAAACATAAGGTAGCGGGAAAACCCGGCTGTCGCGCCGAATCTTTACTACACGCTTCCGTCCTCGCGCAGCGACCAGGTCAGTCGCTGGAACTCACGCTTCATCTCGCGGTTCTCGAACGCGCGCAGGGTCGGCACCTGGAGGCGGAACAGGCTGTCCAGAAGGACCTGGCTGTCCCGCATCAGCGCGACCAGTTCGCCCGACACCTTGACCGTCTCGTAGGTATTGCGGGCCACGGCGAGGTCATGCGACAGGCGTTGCCGGGAGCTCGCCAGCTGTTGCCGCTGGCGGCGGAGATAATCGGCGTAGCGCCCGGCGGCGTCGATCGTCAGCTGCTGCGCCTCCAGATTGGCCTGCAGCACGGCGCCCGGTTGCTTCGCCTGCAGTGCCCGCGTCTGTCGACGCAACTGGCCGGCCCGATCGCCGATCGCCGCGATGCGCGGCAGGTAGTCCCGTTCGATGTGATCGATCAGCGTCGCGTTCATGTGATCAAGCACTTCGAGCATCACCGTGTACATGCCGTAGTAGCGCCGTGCGGTAGGCAGGTCTTCACGCCCCTCCGTCGTCAGCGCCTGCAACTGCTCGGTCAGCCGGCGCACCTGCTCGAACGCGAGCGCCATGTCCACCACGTCATCGCCGACCACGGTGGAGAGCAGAAACTCCAGCCCCTCGTCGTCGATCTCCAGGCCCAGGGCGCGCAGTTCGGCCGCAGTCGCGCGGCGGACGCGTTCCAATTCCGCCCGCTGCCGCTTCAGGGCCCGCTCGCGCTCGGCGATCTCGTCGTCAATGTCCTGTACCGTCTGACGCCAGAGTGAATCCGACGGCGCAGCGATCTTGCGGCGATTCAGCTCGGTGATCGCCCGGCGGTTCTCGGCCATCGCCCGAGCCAGTTCCCCCACCTCGCTGCGGAGCGCATTGTTCCCGACCAGGATGCCGGCTGCCTCGTCGAGCAAGGCGTCGATCCTGGCCGCATTGGACGCCTGGTCTTCGCCCAGCCATGCCGATTCCGGCAACTGTGGCTGTCGATCCTGCAGCGCCAGGATCTCGTCTAGCCGCGGCATCAGTTCCTGCCACAATCGTGCGTCAGCGGTATGCGCCTCACGCCATAGCCGGCGCGCCTGCTCCAGCGTCGAATCCGCGTACTCCAGGGTCCTGTCCCAGAGGCCGTCCGCCTCGTTCGCTGAATCCTCCGGCGCATTGGCCTTGGCGCCCGATAGGGACAGGAGCAGCGCCAGCGCGAGCTTCGCTAGTTGTCTCATGGGCGTTCTCTGCAGTTGCTTCATGCGATACGGCCCCCCGCTCGGCCGCCCCGGGCGCCGGCCGGAGCCATGCGGCCTGGATGCGACAGGCCCGATCGGGAAAGCTTATCCACGAAGTCGGGAACCGGCAATTCGGCAGGCCTTGTCGGGCCGCCCGGCGGTCGATGGCCGGAGACCCGGCGGGGGGCTTTCGATTAGACTGCGACCATGCGGCTACCCGACTATCAAGGCGGCAGCATCGTCAACCTGATGGCTTCGCTCCAGCCGGGCCTGGGCGGCGTCGTCCATCGCTATGCGCCGCTCACGCTGCTGCCACCCGGCAGGGTTCGGGCGCACCGACAGGTCCTGCTGCTGGTGATCGACGGGCTGGGCTTCAACTGCCTGCGCTCGCATCCGCAGGCGGCCCGTCTGAACCATCATTTGCTCGGGGGCCTTACCTCGGTCTTTCCGCCGACCACGGCTGCTGCGATACCGACCTTTCTGACCGGTGAGGCCCCGCAGCAGCACGGGCTGACGGGCTGGCACATGTACTTCCGTGAGCTGGGGAGCGTGCTGGCGGTGTTGCCGGGGCACGCCCGCTTCGGTGGCGCGGGCATTGGTGCGGCCGGCATCGATGTCGAAACGCTGCTCGCGCCTCGACCCTTCGCCGAGCGCATCGGTGTCGCGGCCTACGCGCTCTCCCCGGAGTCTATCGATCGCTCTGATTTCAATCAGGCCTATCAGCGCGGTGCGCGCAGGATCGCGTACCGGGATCTAGGCGAGCTGTTTCGCCGCTGCGGCGAACTGCTTTGTTCACAGGGCGCTAGTGGGCTGCTTGGTAAGTTCGGTAACCCTCAGCCGATCCCAAGGCGTCATCGGCAAGGCTCGCGAGCGCCGGACTAGCCGTTGCTAATTCAAGCGA
>CBDTXT010000056.1:0-10807 GCA_965364465.1 uncultured Chromatiaceae bacterium | reverse complement strand
CGCAGCCGCCTCCCCGTCGGGCGCCGTCTCGATCGGAACCGTAGAAACCGGATCCGCCTGCTGCAGATCTTCTCGGGCACCCGTGTCGAGCACCGGCACTTCGGGTACGTCGCCATCGGTGGGACCGGATGAATGGCCGCTCGACGGCCCAAGCTCCGATGCCATGTCGCCGACGGATGACTCGGTCGAATCATCCGCTGCACCGCCGGAAGCAATTTCGAAGGCACGCGCGCACAGTACCGAAACATCGGTGCCCGCGGCTCCGGGCTGCTCGCTCTCCTTGACCAGCGCAGGCAGCACCGCCAGCACGTCGTCCATCAATCCGAGGAACTGCGAAGATGCCGGCACGGTTCCGTCTATCACCCGGTTCAGTAGGTTCTCGATCGCCCAGGCGAACTCGCCGATGTTGCTCGCTCCGACGATCCTGCCGCTTCCCTTGAGGGTATGGAACGAACGTCGAGTGGTCAGTAGTGCCTCGCGATCCTCCGAATTACCACGCCAATTGGGGTACTGGTTCTGGATTGACTGCAGTTCCTCGTTCGCCTCCTCGATGAAGATCTCCAGGATCTCGGCATCGATCAGTTCCCCCGATTCCGCTTCGGCGGATTCATCACTTTCGGCGCCCAGCTCTTCCTCATGCGCCGCTGTCGTTCCATGCGATGCAACGGACGTCGGCACGGATGCTTCGGAATCACCCATCTCGACGATCGGCTCGAATCCTTCTACAGGGGATTCACTCTGACCCGGCACGGAATCTTCAGGTTCGACCGTCTGGCCCTGCTCGGTGCCGGCGCGATCGTCGGCGACGTCACGAAGCCCGAGACGCTGCAGCGCCGATTCGGCATAGTTGAGCAGTCTCGACCGGTCGCTGCCGGGCTCTATCGCAGACTGCATGTAGAGTTCTGCGCTGATCACGACGTCTGCCACTGCATCGCGTTGCTCGACGTCCGGTGCCGACTCAGAGCCCAGTGACAGCTTTTCGATGTACGGCCTCAGATCCTGTAGCAGTTGCCCCGCCTCTGGCATCTCAAGCATCTGCAGCACTCCCGAGACGACCTGCAGGTGCGCCGGCACCTCCTCCAACAGTCCAGGTTCACCGGGCTTCTCGAGATACTCTAGTATCGCGTCCTTCGTCTTTGCCAGCTCGACCAAGGCCTCGTCTATCGCCGAACGGACGTGCTGCTGCAACTCGCCTTCCGACATCACTTGGGGCATCGCGCCATCGGCGGTTTCACCCTGGCCGTTTCCGGCATCGAGACTGGACAAGGAAGACTCCACGAACAGGAGGTCGGCGGCCAGAGCCATCAGGCGTTCGTCGGTCGGCGACTGACCCGATTCCGCTGACTCGCGCAATTCTTCACAGCGATGCTTGAGCCGGGTTCGCAGATCACCACGCCCCACCATGCCGAGTGTATCGCCGATACGTTGGATCGGGTCTGCTAGCCCGGTTACGCGCTCCAGCTGGCTGCGATCACTGCGTATGAAGAGATCCAGTTGATCTTTCACATCCCGCAGATCCTGCGCCAATGCATCCCCTACAGCCTGGAACAACTCGCGATCGGGCGCACCCAGCGAGTCGAACCCGTTACCCTCGTCCGATTGCTCGGGAAATGTATTGACGAGATCTACGGCACGCTTGACCGCCATCACTGCGGGGTCGCTGGAGCTCGAGCGCGCGATGTAGTAGAGCAGGTTCTTCAGGAGCTCGATCGGGAAATCGAGCATTGCGGACTCCTCGCCCTGATCGATTACCTGCTTGAACACGCGGTCAAGCCTGCCGAACAGCGGTTTGACCGCGATCCCCGGCGCCTCCTCGTCATCTCGCAGTGCCACGGCAAGCGCCTCGGCGGCATCCAATAGCCGGCGCAGTCGCGCGGTACCGGCGGCACTGTTCAAGCTATCCAGTATGTCGCGAATCTGGCCCAAGGAGACTGCAACGTCTTGGCCGCGTATCCAATGCAGCAGTGCACGGTGAAAATGGCTACGCTGCAAGTGAATCAGCTGCGGCAGATCGCGGTTGCCCGAACCCGGCCGGACCGTTTCGGCGGCAATCACCGCATCCAGCTTGGGGGCGAAGAGGGAGGTCTCGGTGATCAGCGGCGCCTCGCGCGCCGCTCGCAGATCGTTCATCAGCGGCAGGAGCATCAGCGGGATATCCGCGCCACCCGCCTCTATCTTCTCCAGATAGGCCGGTAGCTGGACTACGCCGGACATCAGGGCCTCGGCCGCCGGGTCCGTTTGCTTCGCCTGTCCTTGGGCGAGCACCAGGGCCAGCTGCTCCATTTCGTCAGCCAGCATCGCCGCACCGTAGGTCTGCGTCATCTCGAGCGCGCCGTGCACATGGTGCAACTGAGCTACACACTGGTCGAGACGGCCTGGATCGCCTTCGACGAACTCCTCCAGCGCAGCGCGTGTCTCACGCAGGGTTTGATCCAACTCACCACGAATCCATCGCAGCGCACCTCGATCTTGTGACATTTCTGGCAGCATTTGCATTGCGTCCTTTGTCAGCCAGCCACGGCATCATCGTCCGGCAACTTGAAGCGCGCCACGGTCTGTCGGAGCTGCTCGGCCATCTTGGCCAATGTTTCGATCGACTGCGTGGTTTGCTCGGTGCCCTCGGAAGTCTGGCTGGTGATCTGCTGAATGACGTTCATCGTGTCGTTGATCGATCCTACTTCCTGCGAATGCAGCTGTAGACGCGACGCGATGGTTTGGGTTGCACCGGCGATCTCTTCAGAGACCTGCTCGATGCGCTGCAGGGCCTCACCGGCGTCCTCGGCCAGCTTGG
Source organism: uncultured Chromatiaceae bacterium (assembly GCA_965364465.1). GTDB lineage: Bacteria > Pseudomonadota > Gammaproteobacteria > Chromatiales > Chromatiaceae > Thiosocius. The sequence goes on along the minus strand of CBDTXT010000056.1, from coordinate 8,016 downwards.
CGCCACCGACGACCTCGGAGGTACTCGATTCCATCGAACTCACGGCCTCATTGGTGTCGGCTTGAATGGTCTTGACCAGCGCATCGATCTGTTTCGTTGCATTCGCGGAGCGCTCGGCCAGTCGCTGCACCTCGTCTGCGACCACCGCGAAACCACGGCCGGCCTCGCCTGCCATTGCAGCCTGCATGGCCGCATTGAGTGCAAGGATGTTGGTCTGGTCTGCGATGTCCTCGATCAGCTCGACGATGTTGCCGATTTCCTGAGAACTCTCGCCGAGACGCTTGATCCTCTTCGAGGTTTCCTGGATCTGCTCGCGAATCTTGTCCATACCCGAGATGGTGCGCCGCACGGTGCCACCACCGGCGGATGCTATATCTACCGACTGCTGGGCAATCGCCGCGGACTTGCTCGCCTCGTCGGCCATGTCGCTCATGGCCTGTGCCATGGTTCGAACCGTCCCGGATGCCCGCCCGATCTGATTGCGTTGGTGGTCGGACGCTTCCTCGAGACGCAGCGCGGTTCCCCGTGTTTCCTGCGCCGAAGCGGAAACGCGCACCGAGGTCTCGTTGATGGTGGTTACCAGGTTACGCATCTCTTCCACGGCTTGATTGACCGAGTCGGCAATCGCACCGGTGATGTCTTCGGTCACCGTCGCCTCGATGGTCAGATCGCCGTCGGAGAGATCGACCATCTCGTCGAGCAGTCGACGTATTGCCGCCTGATTGCGCAAGTTCTGCTGATCGGCCTGTTGAGCTCTTGCGCGCGCGTCACGCAGAAGCGCCAGACCGAGCATCAGCAACAGCATCGCGGCCAGCGTACCGAGCACAGTCACCAGGGTGGTGCCCAAGCGGATCGGGCCGAGGCCGGTAATGTACGCGCCATCCTGATAGGCCATCGCAAGTTCGGCCGTGGCCGATTCGAGCGCATCGGATGCGGGTGCTACCTCTTCGGTGGCCTCCAGGGCCGGTAGGATGTTCGGCGCCGTCTCGATGATCTCGGCAACCTGGACATTGATCGAGCGGAAAAGCTTGGCGACTTCGGCCAGTTTCGCTCGTCCCTCCGGGATGTCGACCTTCTCTACGCCAATGCCCTCGTCGCCTGCCAGCATGCCATTGAGTACGCGCCTGAAGCGCTCCACATCCTGGCTGAACTGGTCAATGGCCGCCGCCGTCTCCGTACCGCCGGAAAGCACGCGGCTGACGTTGTCACGCAGCCGCTGTGCCAGCATGAGCTGGCGCGATGCGACATAGACCTGCTGCTGGCCTGCCTTCTCCTCTACCAGAATCCTCACCACGTCCTCGGACAGGCTTTGCAAGCCGGGGATCTGGTTGTTGATGTCTTCGACATACTCACGAATCGAGAGAATCGGGCCCTGATTGAGAAGGATTTCATCAACATAGGCGCGCAGCGCCAGCCAGCGATTCTCCACTTCACGCAGCGGGGCCTCCATCGAGTCGGGCGTTGCCGGCAACCCAATTTCCGAAGCGCCGTCCTTGAGCTCACCCATCAAAACAATAAAGCGGTCCCTGCTCCGCAAGAGCAAGCCGAAGGATGGCTGGTCGCCGGCTGATGCTGCGAGTGCATACTTCGCGATCTTCTGACTCAAGACCTGCTGCTCATTGACGCGTGCAACATATCTTTCGCCGTGCTGCTCCACCCGGGTGAGGTAGGCGAATGCCACGATCGCGGAGACGACAGTTATCAGCACCAGCGCGGCAAGCAAAGGGATGGTGCGATTCCCACCGAGTTTCTTCTTAACCGTACTCTTCATATCGTTTTTTCCTGCGACAGATGGCGCGCGTCTGGCCAGCCTCGTTTCGTGGTGAAATGCTAGAACGTCGGATAGCTCTGTCTGGTTTCGGCCAAAGGCTTCATCTTGTGCCTAGCTTGCTGCCGATCGAAATTCAGAGTCTGCCGCCAGTGCCTGCATGCTGAAAATCGGGCAGACGTCGTCATCCGCCCTGAAGGCCTCGTAGACGTAAGCGCCGATCGCTCCCTTCATGCGGGCGTTGGACAGGCGATCCTTCTTACTGAAATGCCGCATACCCTGGACCGATGGCACGAGCAGGCCGACGACCAGTCCGCGCAGCCGAAGGACCAGAACCCGGCTCGACTTGGACGGTACGACAGCCTTTCCCCCAAGGTATGACTGCAGATCGATGACCGGCAGCAGGCTGCTGCGCACGTTGGCCAGCCCTAGGACCCACGGCTTCGAGCCAGGGACTCGGGTGATGTGCTCCTGATGCGGCAACATTTCGCTGATTTCGCTCATTGCCACAACGATTCTCACACCGGCAACATTGAAGACCAGACCATCCCAAACGTCGGTGACCGGGGCCGATTCCGGAAGGCGCTGCGCGGCACGCAGGCCGCGCCGCTCGATCTCCGCCAGCACATCGAGCGCATCGGTGACCGGCAATCTGTTCTCGGCCAGCTCCAGCATGGTGTTCAATCGATCAGCTCGCTGATCTTCTGTAAGAGATCGGGCCCTTGAACCGGCTTGACCAGGTAGCCTTTGGCCCCCTGACGCAAACCCCATTCGCGATCTGTTTCCTGGTCTTTCGTGGTGACCATCAGGACAGGGATGTGTTGCGTCTTCGGATCACGGCTCAGTTTGCGCGTCGCCTGGAACCCGTTGATCCCGGGCATGACCACATCCATCAGAATTGCATCCGGAGATTGCGCCTTTGCAGTCGCAATACCGGCCTCGCCGTCTGACGCTGTGACCGCATCGTGGCCGGCCTGTTTCAGAATCTTTGTGAGCACATGAAGCTCGGTTGGCGAGTCGTCGACGATCAGAATCTTTGCCATGGGTATCAGCTGCTAGCGTCCGCGAATGATGAGCCGTCAAGCCGCTTTTGCGGCATGCTTCTTGATCGCACCGAGTAGTTCGTCGCGAGTGAACGGCTTGGTCAGATACTGCTCGGAACCGACAATGCGGCCACGTGCCCTGTCGAAAAGGCCATCCTTGCTGGACAGCATGATGACCGGGATCTCCCGGTACAGTTCGTTGTGCTTGATCAGCGCACAGGTCTGATAGCCGTCGAGTCGCGGCATCATGATGTCCACGAAGATCAAGTCTGGGTGATTGTCGGCGATGATCGAGAGCGCCTCGAAGCCATCTGTGGCGGTCAGCACCTCGCACCCGGCCTTGCTCAACAAGGTTTCTGCGGTACGGCGGATTGTCTTGCTGTCATCAATCACCATGACTCTCAGTCCACCGATATCAACTGGTTCGTCGCTACTCACAAGCTGCCCTCTTTATTTGCTGAAGCAATCTGGTCATCGGCTCGGCAGGACGGTAGTCAGCCCCCACAGCTGCCACATCTGCATTCCGCCGCGGTAATACTTGATCTTGTTGCCAGGGTAGCCCAGCTCCCTGAGCCCATTGATCGCACGTGGCGACTGCCCACAAGCCGGACCGTTGCACCAGACCACCAGATCCTTGGCGGACGTGAAATCCCAGTCGTCGGTCTTTCCCGCTGCCTCCGACAGACCCCAGCTCTCGAGCAGGCTTTCGACCGCTCCGACTTCACCACGCGGGCGGACCCCGAAGTCCTTGAGGGCTGCGACCAGTTCGGGATCGTTCGAATCTTTCCCGAACAGTGTGAATGGATAGTTCACGGAACCCGGAATGGTGCCCTTGCGAAACCAGGACTCGGTGCGTGCATCAATCAGCACACCGCTGCCGTCGCGCAGCTTCGTTTCCATGAAGTCGAACAGCTCTATCTCACCGATTGGCGCGACATCCGATGCGGGCGCAATAGGCTGGATGCAAAACGGTGGGCACTTGCGGACGGTCTTGGCAAAGTAGCCCTTGAGTTCGTAGTCGGGATCCTGGACGCGCTGAACCTTGATTGAGCGCCCCTCGTGTATCACGTGCAGGTAGGGCTTGCCCTCGACGAGCGGAACCCAGTCTGCCGTCTCACCGACCCTGAGCTGGTCGCTGGCACTGACCAAACCGGAGAGTGCGCAGCTTGCGATCAAGACCAAGCCCAACCGCCCGTACCGGGCCCCAGTTGGATCCTGCTTGAGGCTCGATGAAAATGAGCAGCTTCTAGAAATCACGGGTGCAGATACCTATCTATGATCTTTTCGCGCAATGTTTCGATCGAGGCGCCGTCGCTGTAGTCCGCGAAAATCTCCTTGCGACTGCGTTCGGGCAACCGGCGGTAGAAGCTGTAGGTGCCAAGCTGTTGCCGCTTTAGCAGCGCCTCGAAGCTTTTCTGCGACAGTGCCGGCTGCGCGAATCGCGCCGGATCGGCGCTTGCCGACGAAACCCCACCATCAACCGCTGTATCGGTCGGAGCCGCCTCGACCTTAGTCACTTCTTCATCGAGCATCTCGAGGTACCTGTCTCCGGTGGCCAGCGTCACTGACGACGCTGCGCCGAAGAGCACCGCACAACACAGCAGACGGCGTGGCAGAAAGGCAATATGGCCGATACCGGTCAGAAGCGCCTTGGTGCCGTCGCGGGCGGGCGCGCCACTGCGGATCCCGGGCCGTACAAGCCCACGGGCAGAGTGGCCATGTGGCAAGGCTCCAGTGGAAAATCGCGAGCGCATAGGTGGCCTGTACAATACTGTGTGATCGACCACAAAACTGTCGGCAGAAATGCAAAAATGTGAAGCGCCGACATAACTCCAGGAGGCGTGCAACGAATGGCTTTCTCGCTAGGCGTCGTGATGGACCCCATCACGCAGATCAAGGTCCAGAAAGACAGCAGCTTTGCGATGCTGTTGGAGGCGCAGCGGCGCGACTGGCCTATCTGGTACATGGAACAACGTGACCTGACGCTGCGCGATGGGCGCTGCATCGCCCATGTCAGCGCAATCGAGTTGCGTGACGAGCCCGACGACTGGTTCACACTGGGTGAATCACGTACGCAGCCGCTCGACGACCTCGATGTCATCCTGATGCGAAAGGATCCCCCGTTCGACATGCAGTACGTGCACACCACCTATCTGCTGGAGCAGGCGGCAGCACGTGGCAGCCTCGTGGTCAACAGACCGAGCGCATTGCGGGATGCCAACGAGAAACTCTACACAGCCTGGTTTCCGGAGGTTTGCCCACCCACCCTGGTAAGCAGCCGCCACGCCGAGTTCGTCGACTTCATCGATTGTCACGGAGACGTCATCATGAAGCCACTCGACGGTATGGGGGGCGCCTCCGTTTTTCGGGTTCGCGCGGACGATCCCAACCGAAACGTGATCATCGAGACACTGACGGAGAACGAAACCCGCTTCACAATGGCGCAACGCTTCATCCCTGAGATTCGGGACGGCGACAAGCGAATTCTCGTGATCGACGGCAAACCCGTGCCCTACGCGCTGGCGCGGATACCGAGCGCAGGCGAGAACCGCGGCAATCTGGCCGTCGGAGGCCGTGGCGTCGGTGTCGCGTTGAGTGACAAAGACCGCGAGATCGTGGAAACTGTGGCTCCGCGTCTTCGCGAGGAAGGGATCCTGTTTGCGGGCCTCGACGTGATCGGTGATTTCCTCACCGAGGTTAACGTAACCAGCCCGACATGCATACGTGAACTGGATCAGCTGTACGGCCTGAATATCAGTGCCATTCTAATGGATTGCATCGAGCAGAAACTCGCAGTATGAGATTCCCTGCAACGCCGAAAAGTCTCGGCCTCCTCCTCGTCGTTGTCTGCACCGCCGTTGGCGTTGCCGCCTGCGATCGACAAGATCCTGTATCAAGGGGGAAAATCTCCGCGTTCGGCACGACCATGGAGATTACGCTGATCGGCGTAAACCGACACCGTGCGACGGAGATCGCAAACACGCTTGAGTCGGAAATGCAGTTGATGGAGTCAGCCTGGCACGCATGGAGGCCCGGGCCCGTTACGCGGATGAATCTGCTGTTCAACGAAGGTGAAGACAGATTTCCCGCGCCGCCGTCGGTCCTTCCGCTGCTTCGGATATCGAAGACGCTATCCGAGAAGAGCGATGACCTTTTCAATCCGGCGATCGGCCACCTGTACCGCGCCTGGGGGTTCCAGGGCAAGCCAGCCGACTGCCTTCGCCCGCCGTCTGCGGACTTGATCGACGAACTGGTGCAGGCCGGGCCGAGGATGCGTGACGTCGAGATCGACGGTTTCCACGTCGCCTCGTCAAACCAGACCGTGAAGCTCGATTTTCGCGGGATTCAGAAGGGGTTTGCGATCGATCAAGCCATCGCGCGACTGCAGGAAATGGGGATCAACAATGCGAGCATCAGCGCCAACGGCAATCTCCGCGCCATCGGCTCGCGCGACGGAAACCCGTGGAGCGTGCCGGTGCGCGGCCCCGACGGAAGCGGCGTGCTGGCGACATTGCAGATCCTGCGCAATGAAGCCGCGTTCACGGCCGCCTCGCACAAGCGCGGTTTCACCTGGGAAGGCAAGCTGTACCACGACATCATCGACCCGCGCACCGGCTTTCCCGCGGAAAGCACCACGTCGGTGACGGTCTTGCACCCGAATGCCACCACGGCCGACGCCGCCGCCAACGCACTTTTCATCGCCGGACCGGCGGATTGGCACCGCGTGGCCAGACTGATGGGCGTCCGCTATGTGATGCTCACCGACCGCCAGGGTCGGGTCCACATGAATCCGGCCATGAAAGCCCGTGTTAAACTGCACGCGAAGCATCGCGAAGTCGTTATCAGCGAGCCCTTGACCTAGCCAGATATCTGTGGAAATCGCCGGCAAGCTGCTTACCAATCACCCCAAAGATGCCCTCGGATATGCGTTCCTGGTCGCATTGGCATTTCACGCCTTCGTACTGCTCGCGATCAGTTTCGACGTGGCGCGGGAGAAGCCGCCAGCCCCGGAACGGACGCTGGACATCATGCTGGTGCAGCCGAAGGCGAAACCGAAGCCGGTGGAAGATCCGGACTTCCTGGCACAGCAAAATCAGCAGGGGGGTGGCGAGGAAACGATAAAGGAGCGGCGTACAAGCCCGCTCGGCAATCCCAATGCGACGCCGATCCCCGAGCCCGCGCTGGAATTGGAGCGTTCCGGAACCAGCGAACCGGAGCCGGCCCCCACACCCGAGGTCATAACGGCCGCCGAGGCGCCGAGGAAGGAGTCTGCCCCGCCACCCAAACCCACGGTCAAGGCCAAGCCGCGCAAACGGTTGGACCAATTGCTCGCCAGCACGCAACAGGAGATTGACCGCCTGACCGCAGAGCTTGACCGCCGGACACTCTCGGCCTCTCGGCAGGAGCGACGCAAGGCGGTAAATGCCAGCACCCAGGAGTACATGTATGCCGCCTATCTCGAGGCCTGGCGCAGTAAGGTCGAAAAAATCGGGAATCTGAACTATCCGGACGAGGCGAAACGCCGCCGGCTGTACGGGAATCTGCTCATGCACGTAGCAATCCGGGCCGACGGCAGCGTCGAACGCATCCAGGTAAGGCGCTCCTCCGGACACAAGCTGCTGGACGACGCAGCGGTTCGAATTGTGCGCATGTCGGCACCCTTCGCCCCCTTTCCGCCGGAGATACGCAAGGAAGTCGACGTCCTGGACATCACCCGGACCTGGCAATTCCTCGATGGCAACACCCTTTTCTCCTCTAAATGACCCCCCTTGCCGGACCGCCCTGGGCGCAGGATACTGCAGGTCATGAGCCAGAACGCTTCATTGAAGAACCAGCTGCTGATCGCGATGCCTGCGCTGCAGGATCCCAATTTCGCCCGAACGGTGACCTATATCTGTGAGCATGGGGAGCATGGGGCGATGGGCATCGTGCTCAACCGCCCGACCGACCTGTGTCTGAGCGACATTCTTCAACACATGGAGATCGAGGGCGACCTGGGTGATGCAGGAAAACAGCTCGTCTATCTCGGCGGGCCAGTCGAGGAGGAGCGCGGATTCGTGCTGCACACGGGGACGGAGCCCTGGGATTCGACCCTCGCCGTAGACCAAGAGATAAGCATCACCACCTCGCGCGACATTCTGCAGGCGATGGCGCGTGGTGGCGGCCCCCGGATGAGCTTGGTTGCGTTGGGTTACGCCGGCTGGG
>CBDTXT010000055.1:0-10964 GCA_965364465.1 uncultured Chromatiaceae bacterium | reverse complement strand
GACGATGACCGGCCGATATACCCTGGCATTTCGCTTGGTCATGTGCGACGCGCTAGCCCGGAAATCTCACCGGGATGTGGGATTTTGGGGCGATAGGGCCAAGCAGCTTGGGTGATCGTTCGAAAAAGCATAGCCGTCGCTATGGTTTGAGAAGGATCGCCCGAGATGCGAAGGTCAAATCGTTCCAAAACCCACATAGAACAGACTGTCATTCACCCGATAGCAGAGCATTGAACCTAACTCCATGTTTCGAAGCCTGTTTTGCAATCACCACCGTTCGCCCGGTGAGATTTTCGGGCTAGCGGTTTACTCAAGTCATGCCTACAGCGATGGCTTTCCCTCCACAGCGGCGTCCAGCCGACCCTTTCCGGCGCGATCACCCAGGATACTGGTGCAACATGCAGGCAACATCAGCGCGACGGCGAAGCGCGGCACGGTGCAGCAAGCTGGTGCAGGTCCTGCCGATCACAGGTATACATCTCGAGCTCGGGTTCCGTGCACTGTCGGCAGCCGGCCCCGCAGCCGGCAGCGCGCACCAGTCCACGGCGCTGCAGGGTACCCAACATGCCCCGCACCGCGTCCGGCGTCGAACCGATCCCGGCCGCGATCTGCGTAGGACTCGCGACCCGGTGTGCGGCGAGGTAGTCCAACACCCGACCGAGGATCACAGCTCCGCCCAGCCCAATTGTTCCAGGTGCCGGGCACCGCGCCTGGCCCAGATGCGCAACCCGAAAACGACGCCGCCCAACAGCAAGGTCAGCAGCACGATCCAGCCCAGCGAGCTGGCGGGGTGTTCGGCATAGGTCGCGGCCTGATAGTAGACAGTCGCGGTGTAATACGCCACGCCGGTGGTCCAGGCAACGACGAACGCGGCCCAGGCCCAACCTGCCTCGCGACGGATTACGCCAATCGTCGCGACACAAGGCGAGTAGAGCAGCACGAACAGCAGATAGGCAAACGCGCCGACTTGCCCGTCAAACCGCGCATGCATCGCGCCGAACACCGCATCGTCGATCGCCAGTGCGGTCGCATCCGTGGCGCCGACGCTGTCGAACCCGAGCGGATCGAGCAGGGCGCGCGAGATCTCCGCGAGGTTGGCCGGCACGCTTGCGACGGCCGCGCGCAGACGCGCAGCAACGTCGATCGGCACTGCGCCGGCCTCGACGTCCGGTTGGCCGACGCGGCTGTAAAGGTTGTCCAGCGTGCCGACCACGACCTCCTTGGCAAGGATGCCGGAGAAGATACCAACCACCGCCGGCCAGTTCTCTTCGCGCAGCCCCATGGGTGCAAACGCGGGGGTCAGCAGGCGGGCGGATTCGCTGAGCACCGAATGCTCGCTGTCCTCGTTGCCGAGCGAACCGTCGGTGCCGATCGAACTGAGCAGGTTCAGCGCGATCACCATGATCACGATGACCTGCCCGGCCTCCTTCACGAACAAACGGACACGATCCCAGGCGCGCAACAAGACGCCGCGCAGGGTAGGCAGGTGATAAGACGGCAGTTCCATCATGAAGCCGCTGCTGTTGCCGGGTAGCAGCGACTTCTTCATCGCGAGACCGGTCAGGATGGCCACCGCGATACCGGTGAGATAGAGCGCGAACACCACATTCTGGCCCGAGCTCGGGAAAAAGGCCGCCGCAAACAGCGCATAGACCGGCAGGCGCGCACCACAGGACATGAACGGATTCATCAGGATGGTCAGTTTGCGCTCGCGCGCATTCTCCAGCGTCCGGGTTGCCATGATCGCCGGCACATTGCAGCCGAAGCCGACGATCAACGGGACAAAGGCCTTGCCCGGCAGACCAATCGCACGCATCGAACGGTCCATCACGAACGCAGCCCGCGCCATGTAGCCGGAGTCCTCGAGCACCGAGAGAAACAGGTACAGCGCGGCAATGATCGGGATGAAGGTGGCGACCACCTGGAGCCCGGCGCCGGCGCCGTCAGCGATGAGTACCCGCAGCCAGCCTGGGGCACCCGCGGCACTGATCAGTTCGCCCAGACCGTCGACGAACAGTGCGCCGGCAACCCCGTCGAACAGATCGATGAAGGCACCGCCGACATTGATGGTGAAAAGAAACATCAAATACATCACGGCGAGAAACACCGGCACGCCGGTCCAGCGCCCGAGCACCAGCCCGTCGATGCGATCGCTGAGTGTGCGGTGCCGTGCCTTTGACTCACGGATCACCTCGCGCGCCAGCGTGTGCGCGTGCGTGTAACGGCTGTCCGCGATTGCCAAACCCAGGTCCTTACCGAAGCGCTCGGTCACCCACTGCCGCACCTCGGACACCGCCACGGCCGCCCGCTCGGTCGGCGCGTCATCGTCATCGCCCTCGAGCAGCTTCAGCGCCAGCCAGCGTCGATTGACCGCGGGCGCGTCGGAAAGCTCGGGCTCAATGCGCAACAGGGCCTGCTCGACCGCCTCGTCCAGCGCAAGCGGAAAACCCGCGCCCTGTCGCTTGTCTGCGACCGCGAGGGTGCGCGCCTTCAGCTCGCTGATACCTTCCTGCGTCGTCGCAACGATCGGAACCACCGGGCAGCCCAGCCGCGCGGCGAGCGCGTCCGCATCCACGACGATGCCCCGCTTGCGCGCAATATCCATCATGTTCAGCGCAACGACCAACGGCACGCCCATTTCGAGCAACTGAACAGTGAAGTAGAGGTTTCGTTCGAGATTGCTGGCATCGATGACATTGATCACCAGGTCGGCTGCCCGCGAGAGCAGGTAATCCCGGGTGACCCGTTCGTCCAGCGAGGCCGCGTCGAAAGAGTAGATGCCGGGCAGATCGACCACCGTCACATCGCGGCCGTCGATGCGGCTCCGGCCCTCTTTGCGTTCGACGGTCACCCCGGGCCAGTTGCCGGTCTTCTGTCGAATACCGGTCAGTACGTTGAACAGGGCCGACTTGCCGCAATTCGGGTTGCCCGCGACCGCGATGGTCAACGGGCGCGATCCAGGACCCCGCAGGGCGTTCCCCGCAACGGCCATCAGTCCAGCACCTCGGCGTAGAGCTTCTGCGTCACGCCCTCGCCCAGCGCCACCCGGTTGGCACCGCGCGCCAGCACGACGCCGCCGGGCCGACGTTGCACCAACTCGGCCTCACCGCCGATATTCAGGCCCAGCGCCAACAGTCGGCGCTGCAGCCGCCGGCCACCGTCCACCCGGGCGAGGCGAATCCGCTGACCGACCACAAGATCATTGAAAGGGACTATCCGGGACAATACGAGGCCAACTCTGATGAGAATCTGCTACCAGCAGGATAGGGTACACCGACGGAGAATATTAGGAAATCCTGAATCGCATGTTTGCACCAGGGAACTCGCGCACGGTGCGTCCCGGGCTGCGATCTCCGCCCGCTTGGGGTACCCTGCCAGCCGATCCGCTCAGCCGGCCCCGCGCGGGCTGCCGGATAGTCGAGAATGCCAACGCCCGTCAACGACGAGGTCAGCGATGATTCGAAGCCTGGTACCGATTTTTGCCGCCCTCTCCCTTCTCACGTCGGGTTGCGCGGAGGAGACGCCGCAGGACAGCGCCGCCAGTCCGCCGCCGTCGGGCGACGCATCGCAGCGGCCCGTCGACGATCTGCGCAGCCCGGGGGCCGGTGACCGGGAGGCGCCCCGCGCAATCGTCGAGGGAACGGCGGCCGGTCCTTCGACGGCCGAGATCGAGTGGGACGCACTGATCCCGGACGACTATCGGCCCGATAAGCTGATGGAAGGGTTCGACCTGGACAAGCTCTCGGACGACGACCCGCGCGCCGAGGAACTGATGACCAAGCTGCAGGCACTATGGGACGAGGCCCCGGTTCGGGAGGACCTCGACGGGCAGGCAGTGAAACTGCCAGGGTTCGTGGTCCCGGTCGAGGCCGACGCCGAGGAGACCACCGGGTTTCTGCTGGTCCCCTACTACGGGGCCTGCATTCATGTCCCGCCACCGCCGGCCAATCAGACCGTGTACGTGATCACCGAGACCGGCAAGGGCACCGCGCCGGGGCTGTTCGACGTGGTCTGGGTCAGCGGGACCATGAGTGTCAAGCGTATCGAGAACGACATCGCCGAGGCCGGCTACACTCTGTATGCCACGCAGATCGAACCCTATGAGTAGGCGCTTGGCACTGGTGTTCGGGGTGCTGGTCTGCGATGGCGCGCTCGGCATCGGCGGTGTCAGCTGCCACATCCACCCACCCGGTTCTACACCGGAAAGACCACGCGACCTGATCGGGCCCTTCGATTCCATCGAATCCTGTGAACGCGAACGGGCGCGACGCTTCGGTGCCGCGGGACGATGCCATTGTGCGGCCGATTTTTCGCCGCGCTGGTTGCCACCGCCCACGCCCGGGCCGGGCCAGTCACCGCTCGGCTGAACGCCCCCCACGTTCAGCCGGTTCGGTAGCGACCCCGCATCGCGGCGGCTTGTGCCATCGGCTTGATCGCCACGGCTTCGTTCTGCTGTTGCATTCGTGCGATCATCGCGCCACTTCCCCGCCCTATGAGTCTGCAATGCAGGACCTGGCGCCGATCAACCTCGCCGCATTCGACATCGACCACGTGGTGCCGCTCGCCGTGGCATTCGTGTTCGGCCTGCTCGCACGACTGGTAGGGCTACCCCCGCTGATGGGATTCCTGGCCGCCGGCTTCGCGCTGGGGGCGCTCGGCATGCAGAACACCCCGATGCTCCAGGAGATATCGGACCTGGGCGTGACCCTGTTGCTGTTCACGATCGGCCTGAAGCTGCATGTCAAGGACCTGGCGGCACCGGTCGTTTGGGCCACCGCGACACTGCATATGCTGGCCACGACCCTACTGGTCGCAGTGCTGACCAGCGGCCTTGCCCTGACCGGCCTGACGCTGTTTGCCGACATGTCGCTGCAAACCGCACTGCTGATCGGTTTTGCTCTCAGTTTTTCGAGCACGGTGTTCGCGGTCAAGGTATTCGAGGCGCGTGGCGAGATGGAGTCCATACACGGCCGCGTCGCGATCGGCCTGCTGATCGTCCAGGACATCTTCGCGGTCGTGTTCATCGCGGCCTCGGACGGCAAGCTACCCAGCCTCTGGGCACTGCTGCTGATCGGACTGATCCCGTTGCGGCATTTATTGCTCCGGATGCTGGAGGCAGTCGGACACGGCGAGCTGCTGATCCTGCTGGGCTGGCTGCTGCCCTTGGCCGGCGCGGCGCTGTTCGAAATAGTGGGCATCAAGGCCGACCTGGGTGCGCTGGCGCTCGGCATCCTGCTCTCGGGACATGCCAAGACCAACGAACTGGCCAAGTCCCTGCTGAGCTTCAAGGACCTGTTCCTGATTGGGTTCTTTCTCTCGATCGGGCTGTCGGGCGATCTGAGTTGGCAGATACTCGGGGCCGCGCTGCTGCTGGTGGCGCTGGTGCTGCCGTTCAAGACGATGCTGTACTTCCTGCTGATGACCCGGCAGCGGGCGCGGGCCCGCAGCGCGACGCTGGCCTCACTGGGTCTGAGCAACTTCAGCGAGTTCGGATTGATCGTCGGCGTGGTGGGGGTCAGTCAGGGCCTGCTGCGCCCGGAGTGGCTGTCGGTCATTGCGTTGAGCCTGGCTGTCAGCTTTCTGATCGCCTCACCGCTGAACCTCGTTTCGAAACGGCTCTACCGACGCTGGCGGCACGGTCTGCACCGCTTCCAGACCCGTTCCCGGCTGCCGGGTGACGAGTTGATTCGACCCGGCAAGGCGCAGGTCGTGGTGTTCGGTATGGGCCGCGTTGGCACTGGCGCCTATGACCATCTGCGCAGGCAGTGGGGCGATGTCGTGCTCGGCATCGACATCAACGAAGACTACGTGCAGCGCCACTTGGCGGCCGGACGCAATGTCACGCTCGGCGATGCCACCGACGCCGATTTTTGGGCACGTGCAGAGCGCAGCGGTCGGGTGAAGCTGGCCCTGCTGGCGTTCAGCGACCACGAGTCGAACATCGCGGTCGCACGGCTGCTGAAGGAGCAGGGCTTCGATCTGCACCTGGCCTCGGTCGCGCATTACCCTGACCACGAGCAGATGCTCCGTGACGCCGGCGTGGACGCTGTGTTCAATTTCTATGCGAGCGCCGGTGAGAGCTTCGCCGAACATGTCGCGGGCGCGTTCGGCGACGTAATCGACAGCGAGGTCCCCGAGGCCGCCTGAATTTACCGCGCGCCCGGCGAAACGGGTGAACTGGGCCCGAACCCTTTCTGATATACTCCGTCCGAATGGCGCACCCCCGGTCTGCGTCCGATCCCGCGCCAGCCGGCGTGGTACGAATCATCCCGCACCCCTCGACCGCGTAGGCCAGTCGGCCTGGGTGGGTGTTTCAGGAAAACAAAATACCAATGACATTCGAATCGCTCGGCCTGTCGGCCGAACTGCTGCGTGCGCTCGCCGACCAGGGCTACGCCGAACCCACACCGATACAACAACAGGCCATCCCGGTGATCCTGGAAGGCCGCGACGTGCTCGCCGCTGCGCAGACCGGTACCGGCAAAACCGCGGGCTTCACGCTGCCACTGCTGCAGCGCCTGGCCCAATCGGTCAGCCGGAACAGCGCGCAACACCGGCCACGTGCACTGATCCTGGTGCCCACACGGGAACTGGCGGCCCAGGTGGCCGAGAGCGTCTCGACCTACGGCCGCCATCTGGCGCTGCGCTATGCGGTGATCTTCGGCGGTGTGAAAATCAATCCGCAGATCGCCGAGCTGCGCCGTGGCGTGGACGTGCTGATTGCGACGCCCGGGCGACTGTTGGACCATGTGCAGCAGGGCACGCTCGAACTCTCGCGGATCGAGATCCTGGTGCTCGACGAGGCCGACCGCATGCTCGACATGGGGTTCATCCGGGATATACGCAGGGTGCTCGCACTGCTGCCGGATCGCCGCCAGAACCTGCTGTTCTCGGCGACCTTTTCCGGCGAGATCCGGTCCCTGGCCGACCAGCTGCTGGACCGGCCGGTGTCGGTCGACGTCGCACCGCGCAACACCGCGGCGGAGACCGTGGCGCAGGTAGTGCACCCGGTGGACAGGGCGCGCAAGCGGGAAATGCTGTCGCACCTGATCGGCGCCAACAACTGGCGCCAGGTACTGGTGTTCACGCGCACGAAGCACGGGGCGAACCGGCTGGCGAAACAGCTGGAGAGCGACGGCCTGTCGGCGGCCGCGATCCACGGCAACAAGACCCAAGGCGCCCGGACCCGCGCGCTGGCCGGCTTCAAGGACGGCTCGGTGCGGGTGCTGGTTGCCACCGACATCGCGGCCCGCGGACTCGACATCGACCAGCTGCCGCACGTGGTCAACTTCGAGCTGCCCAACGTCGCGGAAGACTATGTGCATCGGATCGGGCGCACCGGGCGGGCCGGCAACGAGGGCGAGGCGATGTCGCTGGTCTGTGTTGACGAGTTGAAACTGCTGCGCGACATCGAACGGCTGCTCGGGCGCAAGATCCGCAGCGAGACACTCCCTGGCTACGAGCCCGACCCGAGCATCCGACCGGAACCCATCCAGAACGGCCGCAGTAGCGGCCGCGGGCAGCCCGGCGGGCGGGCGGCCGGAGACCGCCGCGCAGCGCGACCATCGGGCAAGCAGGGTGCACAGCGACAGCCCGGCAGCGCAGCGAAGAAACGGCCGGAAGGCCGGCCGGATCGGTCGCATGCGACCCGAACGGCGGCGGACGCCCCGTCCACCAAGACGACCAAGGGCAAGCGCCCCACCCCGAACAAGCAGCGATCAAAGGCCGCATTGCTCGGTGGCTGATCAGAGCCGTCTCGGCCGGCTGGCGCAGGCCGCCGGCCGATTTGCGAGTTTTTAAACCCCGCTGAGAAATGCTAGTGTCGCTCGGACCCGTTAGCCGGAGCGACAGCATGTCAGACACCTTCAAGGCCCTGGTCCTCACCCAGGAAGACGGCAAGACCGTCGGCAAGGTCCGCGAACTCACCAACGATGACCTGCCGGACGGCGATGTACTGCTGGCAGTCGAATACTCGAGCCTCAACTACAAAGACGGCCTGGCGATCACCGGCAAGGGCAAGATCGTGCGCCAGTGGCCGCTGGTGCCGGGCATCGATCTCGCCGGCCGGGTCCTGGAATCCAGCAGCGCGGACTATGCCCGCGGCGACCGCGTGGTCCTCACCGGCTGGGGTGTGGGTGAGAAATACTGGGGCGGCTACAGCCAGCGGCAACGCGTGCAGTCGAAGTGGCTCGTCCCGCTTCCGGACGGGCTGGAAAGCCGGCAGGCGATGGCCATTGGCACGGCCGGTTTCACCGCGATGCTCTGCGTGATGACGCTCGAGGAGGCAGGCGTGACGCCGGACAAGGGCGCGGTGCTGGTCACCGGCGCTTCCGGCGGTGTCGGAAGTATCGCGGTGGCCATCCTCGCAAAGCTCGGGTACCAGGTGACCGCTGTCAGCGGCAAGGGTGACGCGGGTGACTTCCTGCGCACACTCGGCGCGGCCGATATCCTGCCGCGCGACGAAATGAGCCAGCCGGCGCGACCGCTGGAGGGCCAGCGCTGGGCCGGCGCTGTCGACACCGTGGGCAGCACGATGCTGGCACGGGTCCTGGCCGAAACAAGCTACGGTGGCTGCGTCGCGGCCTGCGGGCTGGCTGGGGGCGCGGATCTGCCTACCACGGTGATGCCGTTCATCCTGCGCAATGTCAGCCTCCGGGGCGTCGATTCAGTGTCCTGTCCGCTCGAGCGACGCAAGGCCGCATGGCAGCGCCTGGTCACCGACCTGCCCCCCGCTGCACTAGGTGAAATCGGGCAACTCGTGGGCCTGGAACAGCTTCCGGAACTGGCCGGGCGGATCGTGCGCGGGGAGATCCGCGGTCGTATCATTGTCGACCCCAACGCCTGAGGATTCTGCGGCCCACCGGTCGCAACTGCGGCTTCTCCGACGGCGATCGCCAGCGCGATGAGCAGACCGACCTTCGCCACCATCGACACGGCGGCCTTCGTCGCGAATTACCGCCATGCGAAGTCGCTGGCCCCGGGCGCGCGCGCGGTCGCGGTGGTCAAGGCGAACGGCTATGGGCACGGCGCGATCAGGCTGGCGCAGGCGCTCGGCGACGAAGCCGACGCGCTCGCTGTCGCCTGCAGCGAGGAGGCGATGGAGCTGCGCGAGTCGGGGATCGGCAATCCGATCCTGCTGCTCGAGGGGGTCTACGAGCCGGACGAGATCCGGAACGCGGCGCGGCACGGGCTGCAGATGGTCGTGCACTCGCAGACGCAACTGGAATGGTTGCTCGCGGCGCGGCCGGCCCGGCCGCTCGCCATCTGGCTGAAGATCGACACCGGCATGCATCGCCGGGGCCTGGCCGCCGCCGAAGTGGCATCGGCCTATCGCCGGCTCGCCGCAAGTCCGAACGTCGCCGGGGTGGTGTTGATGTCGCATTTCGCGCGCGCAGACGAAACGGACAACGCCGCGACGCAGACCCAGCTCGAGGCGTTCCGGCACTGCACCGACGGCATCGAGGCAAGCTGCAGCCTGGCCAACTCCGCGGCGATCATGGCCTGGCCGGACACCCGTCGCGACTGGATAAGGCCCGGCATCATGCTATACGGCAGTTCACCGCTCGATCGGGCGGCTGCGGACCGCGTGCCGCTCAGTGCGGTGATGCGGCTCGAGTCGCAGCTGATCGCGACCCGCGAACTCGCTGCGGGCGAATCGATAGGCTACGGCGCCCGCTATACCTGTGACCGGCCGACCCGGGTCGGCGTGGTCGCGATAGGCTACGCCGATGGCTATCCGCGGCACGCCCCTGACGGGACGCCGGTCGCGGTCAACGGTCGCCTGACCCGGCTGATCGGACGTGTATCGATGGACATGCTCACGGTCGACCTGAGTGGGCAGCCGGAGGCTCGAATCGGCGATCCGGTTGAGCTTTGGGGCCAGCTGGTCGATGTCGGCGAAATAGCCCGGCTCAGCGATACGATCGCCTACGAACTCCTGACCCGGATCAATCGCCGCGTGCACTTCGTCTATCGTTGACGCGGTGGCCGGCCGCAGGCTCCGGGCTGCCCGGCCGTCAAGAGATGACCGAGGGCGCCGCTAGAGGGTCCATGAGTGTAAAGCGGTTGATCCCAGTGTTGGCCGGCGGCGGGACCCGGCTGCCCGCGCACGTCGGGATCCTGACCGCGCTGGAGCAGATGCAATACCGTGTCGACAGGCTGGTCGGCGTGTCCGGCGGCAGCATTGTCGCGGCACTGTACGCGCATGGCTATTCGACCGACTACTTGAAAAAATTGGCGATTGACGTCGATTTCCGTCAATTTCGCGGCTATTCGCTGCGGCGACTCCTGTTCGCGGGCGGGCTGTCGACCGGCGAACGTTTCGAGGACTGGCTCGACGATCAGCTGGCCGGCGCAACCTTCTCCGAACTGGAGCGTGAACTGCACGTAGTCGCGACCGACGTACGCTCGGGCGAGCCGGTCATATTCGACAAGACGAGATCCCCCACGGTTCGGGTTGCGCGTGCGGTGCGCTTCTCGATGGGGATCCCGCTATTGTTCACCTTCGAGCGTTACAAGCAGCACCTGATGGTCGACGGCAGCATCCTGGCCGAGGATGCCCTGTACCAGCCGTGGTCCGAGGACGACACGCCGGTGGTCTACTTTCGGCTGAGGGCGAACCGAGAGGTGGCCGACGTCAGGGAGTCGTCGGTGTTTCCGTTGCCGGACTACCTGACAATGCTGATCCGCACCTTCATGACCAGCATCTCGCGCGAGTACATCAGCGAAAGCTACTGGCGCAATACCGTCGTGGTCGAAACCGGTAATGTCTCACCGATCGAGTTCGCGATGACCTTGGAGCAGAAGCAGGATTTGTACCGCCGTGGACTGGAAACCGCTCAGCAGGTGCTGCCCGTCAAACTGCAGCAGACCCCACCGCTAGCGCAGGCCTGCCAATAAACCTGAGACGCCTGCGTCCATATCAAGCACATCGTGCGACCGTCCGGGAGGGGGCCGGCCGGCCC
>CBDTXT010000054.1:0-10972 GCA_965364465.1 uncultured Chromatiaceae bacterium | reverse complement strand
GCTGAACAACGGCATCCCCACCGCGAGCAGGATGATCGCGACGGCGAGCGTCACCATCAGCTCGACCAGCGTGAACCCGTGATTTCTCGATCTCATGGTCATTTGTATAACAGTTCCGTTCAAAGACGCGCCGACGCGGGTGATAAACTGCGGTATTTTCCCGACGAATGGTCGCGTACCGGGCGACGCCTGAAGCCTTAGCGGCAGATTTTCGATCCACATGAACCGAATCATCATTGTTGGCGGCGGCGCGATCGGCATGCTCACCGCGCTGGAGCTGGTCCAGGCGGGACAGGCGGTGACACTGTTCGAACGGGCGGATACCGGCCGCGAGTCTTCGTGGGCCGGTGGCGGCATCGTTTCCCCACTGTTCCCCTGGCGCTATCTGGATAGCGTCACCGAGCTCGCGAGCTGGAGCCAGGCGGCCTACCCGGCGTTTTGTTCCCAGCTGGCAAAGGATACAGGAATAGACCCCGAGTACACCGAGTGTGGGCTGATCTTGGTCGCGCCAGACGAGGTCGCGCCGGCACTGCGCTGGGCCGGGCAGCACCGCCGGACCCTGTTGCCGATCGACAAGGCGGAGTTCGCGCGTCTGGAACCCAGGGCCGCGGTTCCGACGGATTCCGCGGTCTGGATGCCGCAGGTCGGGCAGGTGCGCAACCCGCGGATGGTGAAGGCGCTGCGCCGCCGCCTCGAGCAACTGGGCGTCGACGTCCGGACCGCCACCCCGGTGGAAGACCTGCTGTACAAAGACAACATTTGCAAGGGGGTGCGCTGCGCCACCGGTGTCGACCGCGCGGATGCGGTGGTCGTGTGCGCCGGCGCCTGGACCGGCCGGCTGCTCGGCGACCTGCCGGCGCCGCCGGCGATCCACCCGGTGCGCGGCCAGATGCTGCTGTTCCGCGCGCAGCCCGGGACAATATCGCGCATGGTGCTCGAGGCCAACCGCTATGTCATCCCGCGGCGTGACGGGCGCACCCTGTTCGGCAGCACGTTGGAGGAGGCTGGCTTCGAAAAGCGGACCACCGAAGCGGCCCGCGAGGAACTCTTCCGCATCGCGACCACGCGGTTCCCGGTACTGGGTAACTGCCCGGTCGAGGCCCATTGGGCCGGCCTGCGGCCCTCATCGCCGGCCGGCGTGCCCTATATCGGCCCGCACCCGCGGATCACCGGCCTGTTCGTCAACGCCGGGCACTTCCGCAACGGTATCGTGCTGGGCCCGGCCTCGGCCCGGCTCGCAGCCGACCTGGTGCTCGGACGCCCGCCGATCCTGGACCCGAAACCCTACGGGTGGACGGCAGCGCGAGGTTGAGTCGCGGGAGATCCTGTCCCATAATGCGCCGCCTTGAGGCCGATGTAGCTCAGTTGGTAGAGCAACGCATTCGTAATGCGTGGGTCGGCGGTTCAAATCCGCCCATCGGCTCCATCTCCCTGCCGGGTCGGCGTCACGCCCACCGGCACCCGGCTCGACGTACCCCGCCGGTAGCGGCTCTCGTCAGTTCAACGGTGTCCGGCCGAGCCGCCTGGCATTGGCCACGGCCTTGCGATGGATGGGCGTCACCCCCTCGGAAACGACGCGCAGCATCGAGTCTTGCGCACGCCTCGAGTTCGCCTGGAGCGATTGCGGGCTGGACCACATCCACCAGGGCATGAACATATTGCGCCAAAGCCCGAGCGTGAGCTCCTGCTGCGCACGCAGCGTGTGCAGCGCCATCGCGCTCCAGGCCTGACTGAATGCCGCGAGCTTCTCCGAACCCATGCCGAGGAACTCATCGCGGTCGCGCGCCGACGGGGAGGCGCCGGACAGGGCCATCCGTGTCAGCCGATGGGCGACGACGAACGGTGCGGCCATCGCCAGTTCGAAGGACTGGGTGGTCAGTTTTTTTGTCGTGCGGGAAATTCGTTTTGCCATTGTTTACCTCGTAGGCTGATTGAACCATCGGTTGGCGCTGCGGCATCGCAAATCCACGACGATGTCCGCAGTGCCCCAGCGTCCATGTCTCAGGTGACCGTGCGACGCGATTGGTGCGATGCGCAACCTGTTGCTACGCGGCGGACCAATTGTGTCGCCAAACAAGCCGGTGGCGGCCGATCACATGTTTGCCCGCGCGAGGTTTCTCGCCAAGCGTCCCGTCGGACGCGTCATATTAGTCTGGATAGCGGAGACAGGGATACCCCGGACCTCGCCGCGTCGACCACGGGCGGCCGGTTCGCCCCCGTGCGGGGTCGAGGTATCGTCCCGGCGGGAACTCCGCGTCCGGTCTGCTCGAGCCCGTCAACCGCGCCGTCCGACAGCTCGATCTCCACCTGGGCAAGCGCAGAGGCAGTCGCCAGGGGCAGTAGGTAGCGTGGCCTCAACCAATCTCCCGGGAACATGGCTGAACGGACATTGTTTGTCGGACCCTGCGCGTGCGTCAAAGCCCAGTGAGCGGCGGACAATCGTCGACCGGGGCCGGAGACTGTGCCACGGGATCGGGAAAGGCGGGTGACCGGCAGACCGCGCGGCGCCCCCCGGATACGGCGCCTGGCGGTAGTTGCATACGTGGGTCACGGCCTTGTCGCGATTCCGGTTATGCTTCGCGCATGATCACACTATTCGTCAAACGGCTGACCGTCATCGACAACTCGATATTGAACCCGGCGCGCGGACTGATCGGCGAGAGCTGGCTGGTCGACCTGGAGCTCGACGGAGAGCTGGACGATCAGGGCATGCTCGTGGATTTCGGCGAGATCAAGCGTTCCATCAAGCGACTCATCGACGAGCAATTCGACCATAAGCTGCTGGTACCGGCAGACCATGCCGCCCTGATGGTCGCAGAGTATCCCGAGGGATCTCATCTGGCCTTCGCATTGGAGGACGGCTCGCAGATCGAACACCGCTCGCCGCGCGACGCGATTCGCCTGATTCCCTGCGAGCATATCACCGCGGACCGATTGGCGCAGATCATCGCGGATTATCTTTCGCCGCTTACGCCGGACAATGTTGCTGCGGTTCGAATACGGCTCTACTCAGAACCCATGCAGGGCGCACGTTACCACTACAGTCACGGCCTCAAGCACCATGCAGGCAACTGCCAGCGCATCGCGCACGGCCACCGTTCGCGCATCGAAATCCAGCGCAATGGCCAACGCGATCGCGCACTGGAGGACGATTGGGCCATGCGCTGGAGTGATATCTACATCGGCACCCGCTCCGACCTGATCGGCGTCAGTCGCCGCGACGGCGTTGAGTACAACGAGTTCGGCTACCGAAGCGCACAAGGCAACTTCGGCCTGACGCTGCCGCGCAGCGCCTGCTATCTGATCGACCAGGACTCTACGATCGAAAACATCGCCCAACACCTGGCGAATAAGCTCAAAGCGGCGCATCCGGACGACAGCTTCAAGGTCTACGCTTACGAGGGCATCGACAAGGGCGCGATCGGCTCCTCCTAGGTAAGCCGCCGACCAAAGCCATCCTGGCTTTGTCAGCCGACGCTGCGGCGCGAATGCGATTTGCGTCTGGCTTCTAACGCAGATGGTTCAGCGTTCCCCCAGCGCGCATGGACGGAACGTCGACAGGCGGCAGGGTCGCCCAGGAAGTTGATTCATATTCGCCGCATGTATGGCCCTGCCCCCGATAGCTCGATATCGGCGCTGGCCCGAACTGTCCCCGCACCCGGTTCGTCGCGTCCCTCGTTGACCCGGGGTGCACGAGTATGCAGCAGCGATCCGTACATCAGTCGTACTCCTTGTCTTTCCAGGTTCGCAGTGCACGGAACACCGCCCCCCGATCGCTCAACGCCCTGCCCGCCCAGCGGCTTGCCGCAGCGACTACGTCACGCTGGTCGGTCCGCATGAAGGGATTCGTCGCGAGTTCCTCGCCCAGCGTCGACGGCACCGTGGGCTCGCCTCGCTCGCGCAGACCACCGTCGCGTGCGGTGCGGGCATGCAGCGCCGGACTGTCCGGCTCGACCCAGGCAGCGAATCCGAGATTCGCCAGCGTGTACTCGTGGGCGCAGTAAATCCGGGTGTCAGCAGGCAACCCGCCAATCCTGATCAACGAGTCGCTGAGCTGCTCGAAGGTGCCGCTGAAGACGCGGCCACAGCCGGCTGCGAACAAGGTATCGCCGCAGAACAGCGCACCGGCCCCGTAATAGGCAATGTGCCCCTCGGTGTGACCCGGCACGTCGAGCACATCGAACGCAACATCGAGACCCTGCAGGTCCAGCCGCTCGCCACCGCGGAGCCGCCGTTCCAGCAGCGAAATCGGCTCATTCGCCGGGCCATAGACGACCGCATCAGGCCATCGGGCCTTGAGGCCCCGGATCCCGCCGACATGATCACCATGCTTATGGGTTATCAATATCGCGTCGAGCCGGAGATGGTCGGCCTGCAGGCGTTCGATCACCGGATCCTCGTCGCCCGGATCGACAACGACGCAACCGGGGTAACCCGACCGCGTGAGGAGCCAGATGTAGTTGTCGTCGAATGCCGGAATGGGGCGCACATTGATCATTTGCGATATAGCTCCGAGGGGTCGACCAGCACGGCCTCGTCGACGACCAGTCGATCACCCGCCACCCGATTGTAGAAGCAGTCGCGCCGGCCCGTGTGGCAGGCGGGACCCGTCTGATCGACCTTTAACAGGATGGTGTCCCCATCGCAATCGAACCTCAGCTCCTTCAGCGACTGCACCTGGCCGGAGCTCTCACCCTTGCGCCACAGCTTTTGGCGGGAGCGCGACCAATAACAGACCCGTCCGCTGTCGAGCGTCTCGGCCAGGGAGGCGCGACTCATCCAGGCCAGCATCAGCACCTCGCCCGAGTCGAACTGCTGTGCTATCGCGGGCAGCAGGCCATCGGCATTCCAAGGCAGTTCGCTCAACACCTCGGCGAGTGGCACGGAATCACCAGGCGCGTAAGACTCGAGTTGCTCGAAGATTCCCATTGGCGGTTCGATCGATGGATTCTAAGTCGGCATGATAGCGCATTGCGATCATGGGTTTACGGGTCCTGCAACGCGGTCTTTGGAGGTAAGATGCTGCGCTTAAGTCGACGGCCGGAGGGGCCATGCGAATTTTCCGGATCTCGTTTCACAACAACGGCAAGGTCTACCAGCTGCACGCGCAACAGGTCTTGCAGGGCGATTTGTATGGCTTCGTCGAGATCCGCGAACTGCTGTTCGGCGAACACACCTCGGTGGTGATCGATCCGGCGGAGGAACGACTCAAGAACGAGTTCGCCGGCGTGCAGCGACTGTTGCTGCCGATGCACGCAGTCATCCGAATCGAGGAGGTGGAGAAGCGTGGCCAGAACAAGATACTGGATCTCGACGGCCCGATAAGCAATGTGACGCCCTTCCCGCCGCCGTCGAACGACCGCGGTCGATAAGCCGGGATCCGTGAAACCGGAAGGCAACAGTTCGCCGCTCAAGCAGCGCATCGCGCGCCAGCGCACCCTGCTGCACAACATGCTGATCGATCCGATGCACCGCGTCGCGCGGCGCTGCGCGAAGGTATGGGACGACAAGCCGGCACTCGACCGACTGCTGCTCGAGTCGATCCCGAAGGTACCCTATGTGACCTACCTGTATGCGTTGGACGATGCGGCCCGGCAGGTCAGCGCCAACGCCTCACCAGAGGGCTTGATCGAACAGGATTTCGGTCGCGACCGCTCGGGCCGTCCCTACATGCGCAACCTGTCGCCTGACCATGGTATGACGCTGTCGGAGGCGTATATCAGCGCGCGGGTGAGCCGGCCATCGGTCACCGCGATCCAACGGGTCCAGCACAACGGCCGCATGCTGGGCTATCTTGGCGGCGACTTCGACCTGCGCGGCCTGCCGATCACGAAGGACATGTACTCCGAGCCGACCCGATGGCGCCAGCTGAAGGGCGACCCGGCGATCCGCGGCCACGTATTCCAGCAATGCCGGATCGAGAGCCGACTGGACGACGCCATCGATGCGGTACTGCCGGTGTTCGAGGAACTGGTGCTGGAAAACGGTGTGTTTCACCTGAAGATCCATTTTTCGAGCAGTCGGGCGACCATCTGGCTGCTCGACGACCCCTACCGCTACCAGTTGCTCGAGTACGATGACCTCATCGACCCGGATGTCTGCCTGGCCTTCCCGCACAAGCCTTATCCGGCCGAGGCGGTGATCCCCTGCGACCAGATCCGTCTGATTCTCGACACCTTCAAGCAGCTGCGGTTCGCAGACGACACGATCTACCTACGGGCCGGTTCGATCAACATCTTTAACGGGATAATCGGTCTGAACTTTTCCTGCGACGGCTCGCACTACGTCCCAGCGGAACAGTTCCTGGCGCGCGATTCGAAGTTCTGGGATGGGATAGGCTGACGACGGCCCGCGCGTATCGGCAAAAAGCGGCTAGATGCGAGATTCCCCATCGCCAGCGGGTTTAATTGGCTGATGCTGCCCCGGAAACTGCACCGATGAATGGGAGTGAACACATGCAGATCCAACGACAGATCGAAGAAAAACTGCGTAAGGACTTCGAGCCGTTGCATCTCGAGGTGGCGAACGAGAGCCACATGCACAACGTGCCGGCGGGCTCGGAGTCACATTTTCGCGTCGTGCTGGTCAGCGAGCAGTTCGAAGGAAAACCGCTGATTCAGCGCCACCGTGCGGTGAATCGCATACTGGGAGAGGAGCTACAGGGCGGGGTGCATGCGTTGGCACTGCACACGATGTCGCCTGAGGAGTGGTTCGAAAAGGGAGGCGAGGCGCCGGAGTCGCCTCCGTGCCTGGGAGGTGGCAAAGCGTGATCATGGAGCTGGTGCGCTGGCCGCTCGGCCAGCTGATTCTGCTGGTCGACAGGCTGACCACGCCGCGCGCACCAGATCGCGACGACCAGGTGCAGGCGCGCCTGGACGCGGCGACGCGCGACCTCGCCCTGTACCAATTCGAGGCCTGCCCGTTTTGCGTCAAGACCCGACGCGCGGCCCGCCGCCTCGGACTGACGATCGAGACGCGCGACGCGCGCGGGGACCCACGCTGGCGGCAGGAACTGGTCGAGCAGGGCGGGCGGCTTCAGGTCCCTTGTCTGTTCATCCCGACCTCGGCGGGCGGTGGTCAGTGGTTGTATGAGTCCCGTGATATCATCGGTTACCTCGAAGAATTGACGGCACGACTCGAGGCCGAGGAGTCCCCGCGGGTGAAGACGGGCTAGTATCTAGGGGCCTTTTGCAGCCCCGCTCGTTGGGCCCTCGCCGCCCGGCGGATGTCCGATCGCCGCAGTGCCTCAGATACCCGACCGCTACCCATGATCCAACCCCAGGCCCTAGGCGCGCTCGCGAACGCGCACGAATTGCTGCTGCAACTGCTGGAGTCGCTGCCACCGCGCGATTGCAATCGGCGATTCGATGCGGAACTGCCTTCTGCTGGCTGGCTGCTGGGGCGGGCCGTCTTCCTCGAACTGCATTTGCTACGCAGCCTCGTGATGAAGGACGACGATTTGGCTGCGCGCGTCCGTCACCTGTTCAGCGCAGCGCAGCCGGTCAGCGCCGAAATCGATGCCCAACTCCCGCCACGTGACCACCTACTCAGCTGGGCTTCCCAGATCTTCGACGAGCACCTGACCTGGCTCGCAAATCCGGGCCAGTTACTGGATCATCCGCTGCTCGACGACGGCTGGCTGGTTTGGCACCTGGCTCAACGACAATCGCTAATCTATGAGCGACTCGTGGCCGTAATAACCGCGCGCAGTGCGCAGCGCCAGCGTGGCGGTTACCGGGTGGATGCGGTACTGGAGGCGCATCGGCCGCGAAACGACTCCACCCGGATCGAGCAGGGCCATTACCGGATAGGTGCCCGCGACGGCGTGGCGATGGCGCAGGAACAGCCGGCTCAAGCGGTCGAACTGCATGCCTTTCGGATCTGTCGCCACCCGGTGAGCAACGCCGAGTATCTGGCCTTCATCGAGCAAGGGGGCTACCGCGTTTCAGACTGGTGGGATGCCGATGGCCGCCAGTGGCTTATATCGAACGCGGCACAGGCCCCATGGCACTGGCGCCGCGACGACGCCGGACACTGGTATGCGATAGGCACCACCGGACCGGTCGATCTGCACCCCGACGAGCCGGTCGCCGGGCTGTGCGCGCACGAGGCGCGCGCGTTCGCGTCCTGGGCGGCAGCCCACGGCGAGGGGCTTTCGGGTGCGGTCCCACAGCACGAATACCAATGGGAGGTCGCGGCACGCCTCGACCGGATCGAACGGCGCGGACGCGTATGGGAATGGTGCGCCAACGCCTTCCACCATTACCCGGGCTACCAGCCCCCGCCGGACCCGACACTCGAAAGCTGCGTCGCGGACCAAGGCCAGACCACACTGCGCGGCGGCTGCCTGCATACCCAGAAGGTCCTGCGCCGGCCCAGCGTCAGATCCTGCGCATCGCCAACCGAGCGCACACTATTCGCCGGCACACGGCTGGTCATCCCGGCCGGCAAGGCCGCCTGGGAATAGCGCGAGCGGAAAGAGTCAGCGCAGGATTTCTAGCAGCTGGATGTCGAATATCAGGGTCTCGTTCGGCCCGATGTTCGCACCCGCGCCGCGTTCCCCGTAGGCGAGGGCGCTCGGGATGAACACCTCCCAATGATCTCCGGCCCGCATATTGGAGAGCGCCTCACGAAAACCCGGGATCACGCCGGCGAGCGGAAACTCTGCGGACTGGCCCCGCTGTACCGAACTGTCGAACACGCTACCGTCCAGCAGCGTGCCCTGGTAGTGCACACGGACCCTGTCTTCCGGACCGGGCAGCTCGCCGGAACCGGTCTCCAGCACACGGTACTGAAGGCCGCTGGGCAGCACGACGACGTCGCTGCGTTTGGCATTCTCGGTGAGGAAATCATTACCCGCCTGCAGTCGGGCCTGCGCGGTTTCTGCGCGCTGCGCGTTCAAGACCTGCTGCTGGTCACGTATTGCCGACTTCATCTCAGAAGCGCTCAGGCGCAGCGAGCGCCCGCCCAGTACATCGTCGACTGCTGCGGAGAAGGCCGCGCTGTCCAGTTGTGTGATGCCCTGCGCCTTGAGCAGTTGACCAAACTGCACGCCCATCGCGTAACTGTAATTCTCCAACATGGGGCTAGCGTCGGCTTGTTCGGCCACGGCGGGACCGATGAGGGCACTGCAGAAAAAGGCCAATACGATTCTTTTCATTTCCATGTTCTCAGCTGAGGGAAGTCTGGTCCCGGTTTCAGAAGCTCTGGCCTGAAACACGGAAAACGCTTCACCGAATTTGTGCGTAACTTAAACCACCCGAAGGCGGCGCCGATAATAATGGCGAGACTGGCATCATTGGACAAGTACCATGATCGGCAAACTGGGCGGCAGTGCACTGCAGGGCATTCAGAGCGGAACGCGCGGCATGGTCCGCAGTGCCGCGGAGATCGCGCGCAGTGTACGGACAGGCGACCGCCCCAACATGACCCGCGCGATGGTCGAGCTAAAGCAACACGAACAGGCAGCGAAGGCAAACATGAAGACCTTGACGACGGCCGAAAAGCTGCTGGGCTCACTGCTCGACGTGAGGGCCTAGCCCGAAAATCTCCCCAGGCGAACGGCCGTGATTGGAAAACAGGCTTTGAAGCATGGAGTGAGGTTCAATGTTCTGCTATCGGGTGAATGACAGTCTGTTCTGTGTGGGTTGTCCGGGCTAGCCCCATTCCGTTTCGAATAGCATCGAATAGTCGGTCGCCCTGACATCCTTAGTCAGCTCCCCGACCGAGATGAAATCCACACCGGTGCCCGCGATCGCCGCAACCGTCTCGAGAGTCACCCCGCCCGAGGCCTCAAGTCTCGCCCGGCCGGCCGCGCGCCGCACCGCGTCGCTCAACATCGCCTGATCGAAGTTGTCCAGCAAGACACGCACGGCACCAGAATCCAGCGCCTGGTCCAGTTCGTCGAGGTCCTCGACCTCTACCTCGATCGTCACGCCGCTTCCCGCGCTCGCACGCGCGGCCTGCAACGCCGCGGCGATCGAACCCGCCGCACGGACATGGTTTTCCTTGATCAGGATTGCGTCGTATAGACCCATCCGATGATTGCTCGCACCACCACAGCGCACCGCATACTTCTGCGCCAGGCGAAGGCCCGGTAGTGTCTTGCGCGTATCCAGTATCACCGCCCCGGTCCCCGCAACGGCCTGGACATAGCGCGCGGCGACCCATGCGGTGCCCGAGAGGGTCTGCAGAAAATTGAGCGCGGTGCGCTCACCCGACAGCAGCGGCCGCGCCCTGCCACGGAGTTTACAAACCACCTGACCCGGGGTCAGACGATCGCCGTCACCGGCCGACCAGGCGACATCGATCTCCGGGTCGAGTTGCCTGAAGACCTCATCGAACCAGCTCTTGCCACAGAGGATCGCGTCCTCGCGCACCAAGACCTGCGCATGCGAGGTTGCGGCGGCCGGCACCAGCGTGGCCGTCAGATCACCGGCGCCGAGATCCTCGGCGAGGGCCCGCGCCACCTGTCCGGCAATCTCGCTCGATTGGAGGCCGGCGGGGCCGCTCACTCAGCGGATTTCCAACAGTTCGACCTCGAAGACCAAGGTCGCATTGGGAGGGATCACGCCGCCGGCACCTTGTGCCCCGTAACCGAGCTGCGGCGGTATCGTCAACTTACGCTTACCGCCGACCTGCATCCCGTCCACGCCCTCGTCCCAGCCACGGATCACCATGCCGCGCCCGAGGGAAAAGCTGAAAGGCTGATCGCGATCCCGACTGGAATCGACTATGCGGCCATCGGTCCGCCAGCCAGTGTAATGCACGACGACCTCGTGTCCCGCTGCCGCGACCGCACCGTCGCCCTCGACCAGATCTTCGTACTTCAGACCGGAGTCCGTGATTTGTTCTGCCATAGCTGCCTCCCGTTCCATTGTCCGCCACCGGATAACAAAGCGCCGGCCAAGCGGCCGGCGCGTCGATTGTCCCCGAAACGCGGTCGGATCAGTCGGGAGCGGCGGCGGCCTCG
>CBDTXT010000053.1:0-11125 GCA_965364465.1 uncultured Chromatiaceae bacterium | reverse complement strand
GCACCTTGCGCACCTTGTCTTCCGGCATGTCCATCCGGACTGCGAGTTCTTCCGGTGTCGGCTCCCTTCCCATCTCCTGAATCATCTGGCGAGAGATGCGGTTCAGCTTGTTGATCGTCTCGATCATGTGCACCGGGATACGGATGGTGCGAGCTTGATCGGCGATCGAGCGCGTGATCGCCTGTCGAATCCACCAAGTGGCGTAGGTCGAGAACTTGTAACCCCGGCGATACTCGAACTTGTCCACCGCCTTCATCAGACCGATGTTCCCCTCCTGGATCAGGTCGAGGAACTGCAGGCCGCGATTGGTGTACTTCTTCGCAATCGAAATGACCAGGCGCAGGTTGGCCTCGACCATCTCCTTCTTGGCGCGGCGGGCCTTGGCCTCGCCGATCGACATGCGGCGGTTGATCTCCTTGACGTCGCTGATCGACATGCAGCAGAGATCCTCGATCTCGGCCAGTTTGCGCTGGCCCCGAATGATGTCTTCGCTGCGTGCCTGGAGATTGCCCGCATAGGGCTTCTTGTCCTTGGCCTGGGCGCCGACCCAGTCCAGGTTGGTCTCGTTCTTCGGGAAAGAGGAGATGAACTCGCGCCGCGGCATGCCGCATTCGTTGACGCAGATCTCCAGGATCAGCCGTTCCTGTTCGCGCACCCGCCTGATCACGGCACGTAGCAATTCGGTCAGCTCGGTGAAGAGTTGCGGCACCAGGCGGAACTCGAGGAACGCGGCCACTGTCTTTTCCGAGTACTTTTGAGATTTCTCGCTGTTGCCGGATTTCTCCAGCTCGCGCCGCCAGCTCTTGAACTGTTTGCGCAGGTCGCCCACGCACTCGCTGACCAGTTCGGGGTCGAGTCCGTTGTCGTCCGGCTCATCATCTTCATCGTCGCTCTTGTCTGCATCCGCGTCGTTGACCGCCGGCTTGCCGGTCACGTCGGCGACGGTTTTCGCCGGTTTCGGGATCGTGTCCCCGATATCGGGCAGCGCAAAGCCGACAATCACGTCGGTCAGGCGAACCTGTTCCCGGTCCACCAGATCGAACTGTTCGACCAGCTTCTCGACCGTGGGCGGAAACGCGGCCAGCGCGGCGCTCACCTGGTTCAGGCCGTCCTCGATGCGTCGGGCGATACGCAGCTCGCCCTCGCGGGTCAGCAGCTCCACGGTGCCCATCTCGCGCATGTACATGCGCACCGGATCTGTCGTCCGGCCGAACTCGCTGTCGACCGTGGCCAGCGCCGCGGCGGCGGCCTCGGCCGCGTCATCGTCGGCCGAAACGGCATTGTCGGTCAGGGTCTGGTCATCCGACTCAGGTGCGGTTTCGTGCACCGATATGCCCATGTCGTTGATCATGCGCACGATGTCTTCGATCTGGTCGGGGTCGACGATCGAGTCGGGCAGATGGTCGTTTACCTCGGCATAGGTAAGAAACCCCTGTTCTTTGCCTTTGGCGATCAGGTCTCGAATGCTGGATTGCTGCTCTTGACGGTCCATCTGGATCCTCAGTGTTCGGCGCAAACGCCCTCGCGCCAGGGTCTGCGTGTGGCGTGGGGGCGCGACATTGAATCGCGTATATTAACAGTATTCGCGTTATCCCGCTACTGACTATAGTCGAATTATTCGGCAGTCGGCGCCCGGTAGAGTTCCCTAAGTCTTTGTTTTTCTTCGTCCGTCAATGGCGAATGTCGGCTCTTGCGGAGCAATGCCTCGCGTTCCGCGCGGCGCTGCTCGGCCGCCAGCGTACGCAGCGTGCCGAGAAACTGGTCTGCTGCGTCGTCGAGAATGCCGAGTTCGAGTACCGCGAGTCTGGCGAGGTGCTGCCGGGTTTCGGGATCCTCGCAGCGTTCGACCAGCCCCCCGCTGTGGATAGCCGGCTGGGCGCGCGCGATCGAGATCAACTCCCGCAGCAGGGGTATGCCGGGCGAATCGAGCCGCTCCCAGCCGCCCGGCAGCTCGAGACCCGCGAGGTCGGGGTGCTGGACCAGCAGCGCGACCGCGCGCCGCACCGGGGGAATGCTGCCACCGGGGCGCTGGACCCGCGGCCGCTGTGTTCTCCTTGTGGTGTGATCCCGCGCGGCTGGCGCTTCCAGTCCGATGCGCTCGTACAGTGCCTGATACATCATGTCGCGGAACATGCCGCCGGGCAGCCTCTCGAGCAGCGGTTTCGCGATCTCGCCGAGGCGTGCGCGCCCGTCGAGGCTCTGCATGTCGACCTGCGCGGCGAGTCGTTGAAACAGGAATTCGGACAGTGGCAGGGCCTGCTCGGTGAGATCGCCGAATGCCGCAGCCCCGGTCTGCCGGACCAGGCTGTCCGGGTCCTCGCCCTCGGGGAGAAACAGGAAGCGGGCCTGGCGCCCGTCACGCATCAACGGGAGAACCGTCTCGAGCGCCTTCCAGGCCGCATCGCGACCGGCGCGGTCTCCGTCGAAGCAGAACGCGATCTCTGGCGTCGCCCGGTAGAGCTTTTCCAGGTGCTCGCGCGTGGTCGCGGTGCCCAGTGTGGCCACTGCATTGCCGATGCCGAACTGCGCCAGCGCCACCACGTCCATATAACCCTCGACCACGAGCAGGCGCTTCGGGTGTGCCTCCATCTGGCGGGCCTCATAGAGGCCGTAGAGCTCGCGGCCTTTGTGGAAAACCGCGGTCTCCGGCGAGTTCAGATACTTGGGTTTACCGTCGCCGAGCAGCCGGCCGCCGAAGCCCACGACGCGCCCGCGCGTGTCGCGGATTGGAAACACGATGCGGTCGCGCAGGCGATCGTAGCGCTTACCGTCCTGCTCGGTGATCAGCCCGGCCTCGCGCAGTCGTTGGACCGCGGCGTCGTCGCGGCCCAGCGCGAGCAGTAGACCGTCCCAGCCGGGCGGGGCGAAACCCAGACCGAAGCGCGCAGCCACCTCGCCGCTGACACCGCGGCCGCGCAGGTAGTCGACCGCGCGCGGCGCATCGGGATGCTGCCGGAGCTGCCGCGCGAAGTGGCGTGCGGCCTCCTCGAGTTTGTCGTAGAGCGGGCGGTGGTCCGGGCCCTGTTCGAAGCTGGCCTCGTGCGGCACCTCGAGGCCGAGCGACGACGCCAGCTCCTCGACCGCCTCGGGGAAGCTGAGCCGGTCGTACTCCATCAGGAATCCGAGGGCGCTGCCGTGTGCGCCGCAGCCGAAGCAGTGGTAGAACTGCTTGCTCGGACTGACCGTGAACGAGGGTGTCTTTTCGCTGTGGAACGGGCAGCAGGCCTGGAATTCGCGGCCGGCCTTCTTCAGCGGAACGCGCCGGCCGACGATCTCGACGATATCGGCCCGCGATAGCAGCTCATCGATGAAATGCTGGGGGATAGGGCCGGGCATGCCCCAAGGCTAGCACGCCGCCGGCAGTCAGGGCTCAGCCCAGCCGCTGCTTGACCTGCCCGCTGACGCTGCCGACGTCGGCGCGCCCCTGGACTTTCGGTTTGACGATCGCCATCACTTTGCCCATGTCGCGCATCGAGGTGGCGCCGGTCTCGGCGATCGCCGCGTCGATGATGCCGGTGATCTCTGCCTCGGAGAGTCCCGCGGGGAGGAATTCCTGGATCACCGCGATCTCGGCGGCCTCCTGTTCGGCCAGTTCGCCGCGGCCTGCGTCCGTGTACTGCTGGATCGAGTCGCGCCGCTGCTTGACCATCTTGTCCAGTACCGCGAGCACCTGGGCGTCGTCGAGTTCGATGCGCTCATCGATCTCGCGCTGCTTGATCGCGGCCAGCATCAGGCGGACGACGGACAGACGCGCCTTGTCGCCGCCTTTCATCGCGGCCTTCATCGCATCGGTGATCTGTTGTTTCAGCACGGGGTGGGGGGTCAGTACAGGCGTTCGAACCGGCGGCTGTCACGGCCGGCCTTTTTTTGCCAGCGCTTCACTGCGGCCGCAGCCTTGCGCTTGCGCTCCCAAGTGGGCTTCTCGTAGAACTCGCGGCGGCGGACTTCGGCGAGGACGCCGGCCTTTTCGCATGAGCGTTTGAAGCGGCGCATCGCCACCTCGAAGGGTTCGTTCTCTTTGACACGTACGTGCGGCATTGCTTCCTCAATTCGGCAAACGGTTAAACTTGGCCAAAATCGGCCCTGGTCGACGGGCCGGGAGCCCGCCAAAGGGGGCGAATATTAATGGGTCGATGTTGAAAAAGCAAAGGTTTCAATGAGATGAAAGTTCTGGGAATCGAGACCTCCTGCGACGAAACCGGCGTGGCCGTCTACGACAGCGAGAACGGGCTGCTCGGGCACGCGGTTTACAGTCAGGTCGCGATGCACGCGGGTTACGGTGGTGTGGTGCCAGAGCTGGCCTCGCGAGACCATGTCCGCAAGCTCGCACCGATGGTCCGCGAACTGCTGAGCGGACTGGGTCTCGCGGCCGAGGACATCGACGGTGTCGCGTACACGGCCGGCCCGGGGTTGGCCGGTGCGCTGCTGGTCGGTGCCGCGTTCGGACGCAGTCTCGCCTGGGCCTGGGGCGTGCCGGCGCTGGGGGTACATCATATGGAAGGCCATCTGCTGGCCCCGATGCTCGAGGACGAGGTGCCGGACTTTCCATTCGTCGCGCTGTTGGTCTCAGGCGGCCATACACAGCTCGTGCGCGTCACCGGTGTCGGCGACTACGAGTTGCTCGGCGAGTCGCTGGACGATGCCGCGGGCGAGGCGTTCGACAAGACCGCAAAGCTGCTGGGTCTGGGCTCCCCTGGCGGGCCCGCGCTGGCCGCGCTGGCACTGCGCGGCAACCCCGAGCGCTTCCGCTTTCCCCGTCCCATGACCGACCGTCCCGGGCTCGATTTCAGCTTCTCCGGGCTAAAGACCTTTGCGCTGACCCGATTGCAGCGGGAGACCGAGCGCACCCCGCCGGAGCGGGTCGGGCAACTGCACGCCGACATTGCCCGCGCCTTC
The DNA here is from genome assembly GCA_965364465.1 of uncultured Chromatiaceae bacterium. GTDB lineage: Bacteria > Pseudomonadota > Gammaproteobacteria > Chromatiales > Chromatiaceae > Thiosocius. The sequence goes on along the minus strand of CBDTXT010000053.1, from coordinate 6,229 downwards.
GAGGACGCCGTCGTCGATACGCTGGCGATCAAGTGCCGGCGCGCGGTCGAACAGACCGGCAGCCGGGCATTGGTGATGGCCGGTGGCGTGAGCGCGAATCGCACCCTGCGCGCCCGGGTCGACCGGCTGATGGGCGAGCTCGGGGGGCGCGCCTACTATCCGCGCGCCGAACTGTGTACCGACAACGGGGCGATGATCGCCTACGCGGGTTGGCACCGGCTGCGCGCCGGTCAGCATGACGCGCTGGCGTTCGGCATCCGTCCGCGCTGGCCGATGCAGCAACTCGGCGGCCTGCCCGACAGCTGATCAATCGGCCTCGTCCCCTGAGATCCGGCCCTCGGTGCCGTCGAGGATGTTGCGGATGTTGTTGCGGTGGCGCCAGAACAGCAGCGAGGTGATCAGGACCTGCATCAGGACCAACTCGCCGGACGGCCAGAGCAGCCAGATGTAGAGCGGCGCCAGCAGCATCGATATCAGCGCCGCGAGCGACGAGATGTTGCCGATCTTTGCCATCAGCAGCCAGGTTGCCCCCACCGCGGCGCCGATCGTCCAGTGCAGACCGAACTGCACGCCCAGCGCGGTTGCCACCCCCTTGCCCCCCTTGAAGCCGAAGAACACCGGGTACAGGTGTCCCAGGAAGGCAGCGCCGCCAACCAGCGCGAAGGTGAGCTCGCTGCGGTCGAGCAGGTGGCAGGCGACGACCGGAAGCAGTCCCTTCAGGCTGTCGCCCAGCAGCGTGACGATGGCCGCCCGCTTGCCGCCGATACGCAGCACATTGGTGGCCCCCGGGTTGTTTGAGCCCTCTGTGCGCGGGTCGGGCAGACCCATCAGGCGGCAGACGATGACCGCGCTGGACACAGAGCCTAGCAGGTAGGCGGCGAGTATCAGTGAGGCGTCGAGTGGGGTCATGGACTATCCCGCGGGCAAGCCTTCATTAGGCGACAGCCCCCGGTCACGGTCAAGGTTGCGAGCTGGTAATATCGAGCGAAGCGGTACGGTGGGGAGCGGCATGGATATCGTTTTTTTGCGGGACCTGCGCATCGATGCGGTCATCGGCATCTACGGCTGGGAGCGGCGTACCCGGCAGACCTTGATTTTCGACCTCGAGATGGGTGCCGATATTGCGCGCGCGGCCGCTACCGACGATATCCGGGACACGCTGAACTACAAGGCGGTCGCCAAACGGCTGACACAGTTTGTCGGCGAGAGCGAGTTTCAACTGGTGGAGACCTTGGCCGAACGCTGCGCCGAGATCATCCGCGAGGAGTTCGGTGTGCGCTGGGTGCGGCTGACCCTGAACAAGAAGGGCGCGGTGCGCGGCGCAACCGATGTCGGGGTCGTCATCGAACGTGGGGCGGTTGATTGATGCCTCGCGTCTGGGTGAGTGTCGGCAGCAACATCGATCGTGAAAGGCATACCCGGGCCGCGCTCGAGGAGCTGCGCGCGATGTTCGGTGATCTGCTCGTCTCGCCGCTGTACGAAGCGCGCGCCGTCGGTTTCGAGGGCGATGCCTTCTATAACCTGGTGGTGGGTTTTGACACCGAGCTGCCGCCGTCGCGACTGCACGACCTGCTGCGCGAGATCGAGTCGCGTAACGGGCGTGTGCGCGGCGGGCAGAGGCTCGCGTCACGGACGATCGACCTGGACCTGCTGACCTACGGCGATGCGTTGACCGACGAGGGCGGCAAACGCCTGCCACGCGACGAGATCCTGCGTTATGCGTTCGTCCTCGCCCCGCTGGCGGATGTTGCGGGCGATGAACGCCATCCGCAGTTGGACGAGACCTACCGCAGCCTGTGGGAGCGGTTCGCCGTTGAGGAGGGCCAGGACCTGCGCCGGCTGCCGGATCCGGCCTGGCTGAGATCGGGCGGCGGGGCCGACGCTTGACCGGGCAGGCCGGCGACCCGGTAGGACAGGCACCGATGTCGCCCGGCCGACAGGCCGCGGTGTTCGCGCTGTTCGCTTTCGGCTATTTCCTGTTCGGCCTGGCGGGGCTGCAGATGCAGTCGGCGCAGGCCGGCGTCACCCCGGTCTGGCCCGCGTCCGGTTTCGCCTTCGCCATGGTCTACTGGTTCGGTCTGCGGCAGGCCGTCGCATTGCTGCCGGCGATGCTGGCGCTCGGCTGGTTGCTGGGGTTGTCGCTGCAGGTCGTGGTGATCGCCGCGCTGGGCAGCATGCTGGAGGCCGTGCTGCCGGTGGCGCTGCTGCGCCGCCTCGACTTCGACCCGCGGTTGCGCCAACTGCGCGATGCGCTGTCGTTCGTCGTCCTCGGGGCCGTGCTGGGGCCCCTGTTCAGCGCGACCTTGGGCGGCCTGGCGATGTACTTGTTTGGCGACAACGGTCTCGGCCTGTTGCGGCTGTGGCTCCTTTGGTGGCTGGGCAACAGCCTGGGACTGCTACTGGTGGGCGGCCTGGGCCTGGTCGCGCTGGCCGAACACCCGCTGCGCCTCGACGGCCGTGCAGTGCTGCGTTGGCTGGGGGCGGCCATCGTCGTGACGCTGATCACGCTGGCCGGCCTGCTGCGCGCACTCGACATCAGCTCGCCATTGTTCGTGCTGCTGCTGATTCCGGTCTTCATCCTGGTCGCTCAGCCGGGCAATCAGGTCGGCGTGCTGACCCTGGGTACGCTGGCGATGAGCGTGATGATGATTTCCGCCTCTTGGCTGCCAGCGGAGAGTCTGAGGCAGACCGGTTTGGGGACAATCTACCTGCAAGTCAGCCTGCTCTGGGTCGTCTCGTTCATCGGCATCATGATCGGGAGTGCGCGCCAGGAGGTGCGAATCCGCGAACAGGTATCCTGGCTGGCGCACCACGATCCGTTGACCCGTCTGCCCAATCGACTGGCTTTCATGGAGCGGCTGCAGGCGCTGTTGTCGAGTCCGCGTCAGGCGGGTGCGGCGCGCATGCTGCTGTACCTGGACCTGGATCATTTCAAGGACCTCAACGATGCCGAGGGGGACGCGGCGGGCGACCAGGTGATGCGCGACGTCTCGGTACTGCTTGGCGGGGAGGTGCGTGCCGGTGATCAGGTTGGGCGGATCGGTGGCGACGAGTTCGCGGTGCTGCTGGACAACTGCCGGATGATCGAGGCCTGTTCGATTGCCGAAAACATCCGCAGCGCCGTCGAGCGCTACGATTACCGTGGGACCCGCGGCGTGTATCGCGTCGAGGTCAGTGTCGGCCTGCTCGAACTGACGGACCATCATCGCTCGGCAGAAGGTGCATTGCATGCAGCGCAGACCGCGTGCTTCGAGGCGCGCCGCACCGGTGGCAACTGTGTCTGGGTCTACTCCGACCGGGCGTCGGCCGACGAGACCTGATCGGACGCCTCACTGCTGCACGCTGCGCCCGCCGTCGACGGCCAGGATCTGGCCGGTAATGTAGTGCGGCCCGGTCACCATGAACATCACTGCGGCGGCGATCTGCTCGGCTCCGGCCGGGGCGCCCATGGGAATGCGCTTCAGGATTTCCCGCTTGTCGGCTTCGGCCAGGTAATCTTCGGGCCACAGCGCGGCACCGGGTGCGATGCCGTTGACCCGCACCTCGGGCGCCAGGTCCCGCGCCAGCGCCTTGACCATCATCGCATTGGCCGCCTTTGCCATGCAGTAGATCGGGTGATCCGCGTTCGGTCTTTCGGCGTGTATGTCGACCATGTTGACGATGCAGCCGCGGCGCCGGCGCAGTGCCGGGGCTGCCGCCTGTGCGAGGAACAGCGGGGCGCGCGCATTGCTGCCCATCAGGTCATCCCAGTGCTCGAGGGTCGCCGTGTCGAGCGGGGTCGGATAATAGCTGGACGCGTTGTTGATCAGTATGTCCAGTCCCCCGCCGAATCCCACGGCGGCCTCGACCAGGCGCGGCCAACTGGCCGGGTCGTTCAGGTCGGCCTGGGCGATGGCCGCCGAACCCGGGCGCGCGGACAGCAGTTCGTCGCGCAGCGCCGCGGCCGGCGCCGCCGATCGACGGTAGTGGATCACGACGCGCGCGCCCGCTGAATGCAGATGACGAACCATCGCGGCGCCCAACCTGGCGGCAGCGCCGGTGACCAACGCGGTCTTGCCCTGCAGACTTTCTGATGACTCCAACGCTATTTCCTCCGCTTGCCAGGCTGGCCAAAGAACGCCGACTATAGCAAGCACGATGCGGGTGTCGCTGGACCTTTGGCGGGGGGGCTGGTCTTTGGATTTGCCGGGGCTGACAGAGAGCGAGGCACGGTTGCTGCGCGAGATGCGTCAGCATCTGGCGGCGCAGGTCCGGGCGGCGGACGGCGCTTTGCCGTTCGACCGCTTCATGGAGAGCGCGCTGTATGCGCCGGGTCTCGGCTACTACGTGAACGGGCGCAGGAAGTTTGGCGAGGCCGGGGATTTCGTGACCGCACCGGAGATCTCGGCGTTTTTCAGCCGCTGCGTGGCCCGCCAGGTCGCGCAGTGCCTGGATCTGATCGACGGTGGCGCGTTGCTCGAGGTTGGCGCGGGCTCCGGGCGGATGGCGGCCGACATGCTGGCCGAATTGTCGGCGCTGGAGAGGCTCCCACAGCGCTATTTCATTCTGGAGGTCAGCCCCAGCCTGCGCGCATTGCAGCGCGAGACGCTGACGGCGAACGTGCCGCAGCTGCTGCAGCGGGTCCATTGGTTGGAAGACCTGCCGGCACCCGGTTTCCGGGGCGTTGTGATCGGCAACGAGCTGCTCGACGCGATGCCTGTGCAACGCTTTCGACGCTGGCGCGGTGCCTGGCAGGAGCTGTTTGTCGCTGGTGACGCGGACCTGTTGCGCGACCACTGGGCCGAGGTACGAAGCCCGGGCCTGGGTGACGCACTGGCCGCGCTGTGGCCCGACGGGTGCGACCTTGCCGACGGCTATGCTTCCGAACTTAACCTGCGCCTCGGGCCCTGGCTGCGGGCCCTGGCCGGGCGCCTACGACACGGCTATCTGCTGCTGATCGACTATGGTTATACGAAGGACGAGTATTACCATCCGCAGCGTAGCCAGGGAACATTGATCTGTCATTTCCGCCACCGCGCCCACGCCGACCCTTATCTGCTGCCCGGGCTGCAGGACATCACCGCCAATGTCGATTTCAGTGCGCTGGCCAGCGCAGCGTCGGACGCCGGTTTCGGATTGGCCGGCTTCACCACGCAGGCGCACTTCCTGATCGACAGCGGTCTGCAGCGGCTCCTCTCGGCATCCGATCCGTCCCAGGTCCGGCGTCACCTCCGGGAGATGCAGGGGGTAAAGAAGCTGACCTTGCCCGGCGAGATGGGTGAGCGTTTCAAGGTCATGGCGCTGACGCGTGATGCCCCGCGAGATCTGTCGGGCTTCCGCTCGAGGGACCTGCGTGGAAGGCTATAGCCGGACTGTCCGCGTGCCGAGCAGGCTTGCGCCGAGATGATGCGGGCCAGATGTCTGACCCTGGTGATTGTCTGCGGCGCGCTGGCCGCCTGTCAGTTGCGGCCGGCCGCGGATCAACCGGTTCAGGCCAGTGCATTCGAGATCGACGCGGTCGCCAAGAGCGACGTGGATATGGTGGCCGAGACCAGCATCGACCAAAGTCTGCGTTACCTGCGTGAACTCGCGCGCAAGCTCTATGTGCGCAACCCCGATCAACTGCAGCGCGGCCGCTACAAGACGCGGGCGGCCGCAATGAACGCCCTGTTCGGCCTGCGCCGTCTCAAGCATCACCCGGATCTGCAGGGCAAGCGGTCTACGGCGGCGATCCAGCTGGCCTTCGACGAACACTACGGCGGGGATCGCGTGGCCGCGTTCGTCGAGGGTCTGCGCACGATGCTGCTCGACGGCTACGGGGGGCGCAGCGAATTCTACCTGCACAACATGCTGGATCCTCAGCGACTGCACTATCTGGCGCGCAACTACGAGGTGGCATTCTGGAAGCTCGAGCACAATCGCGATGCGCGAGGCCGGCTGTATCTGCTCAGCAACTCACTCGAGGGCAGCGGTGATCTCAGCTTCGAGCGGCTCGCCGGCAAGTTGATCGCATTGCAGGATTACATGGCCCAGGTGGTCGCAGACAGCGGCAATCGCCAGATCAAGAACGTTATTCAGGGCGTCGCTTCGGCGGTGTTCTTTCCGATCTAGCCCGCGATGCGCCTGTTACTCGCTGCGGTGATGCCGTGTTTGCTGAGTGCCTGCAGCTCCGTGGGCTACTATCTGCACACGGCTGCCGGCCAGATGGATGTGATCGCCGCTTCGCGGCCCGTCGAGGATGTGTTGCTCG
>CBDTXT010000052.1:0-11181 GCA_965364465.1 uncultured Chromatiaceae bacterium | reverse complement strand
CCCGCCATACCGACGGTCGGCTGACGCTGCGAGACATGGCCACCGACCGGCTGGTCGACCTCCACGCCTTCGGCTCGACCAATGCGCAGTCATTCGCCCGACTGCTCGACGCAGGATCGAGTCAAACCATGACCGGACCTTCAGCGGAAGTGGCCCACCCGCGACGAGCAGGCGACCAGTCCCTCGCTGCTGCCACCGTCCTCGAACCTGACCGACACTGAGCGGACCGCAAGATGCCAGATTACCTGCTCCCGTTCTGCTTCGCGTTGCTTGCCTGGTGGTTGAGCACCGGTGTCATCCTGTTCCTGAATCACCTCCGGGCAGAGACGTACCGGTGGAGCCTGCTGGGCGCCACCATCGTGCTGCTGGGGTCCCTGCTCGTGGTGCAGGCGACCGGCACGGATACGACGCGGGTCGGGGCCATGCTGGCGTTTTGCGCGGCGATGCTGGTCTGGGGCTGGCTCGAGATGAGCTATTTCATGGGCTTCGTCACCGGTCCACGCAAGCTCGCCTGCCCGCCCGGCAGCATCGGCTGGCGGCGCTTCGCGCTCGCACTGCAGACCAGTTTGCATCACGAGGCCGCAGTCGTGTTGCTCGGCGCAGTGCTGATCGGCCTCACCTGGGATGCACCGAACCAGTTCGGGACATGGACTTTCCTGACCCTGTGGCTGATGCGCTGGAGCGCTAAACTGAACCTCTATTTCGGCGTCCCCCATATCAACGAACACTGGTTTCCAGCGCACCTGCGATTCTTGACAAGCTACATGCGGCGGCGCTCGATGAACCTGTTCTTCCCCGTCGTGATCACCGCCGCGACGGCGCTGACGACCTTGCTGCTCGTTCCCGCCGCGACCAGCGCGTCCGACGACTTCACGCGCACCGGTTATGTGCTGGTGGCCACGCTGCTGGCACTGGGGATACTCGAGCACTGGTTCATGGTCCTGCCGCTGCAGGATTCAGCGCTCTGGAACTGGGCGCTGAGGCAGACCGGGCGGTCGGCTGACGACACAGGTCCGCGGTCAGGAAAACCATTCGACGCGAAAAAGCAGACGGTGTAGGTGGCAACGGTTTGCCAAATGACACGTCCTGGACAGCTTCGCCCGACCACGGACCACAGGGGCCGGAAATGCGCCAAGATTTTGTCCATCGGCCCTTTTCGACGCATCGACAACAGGATTTCTTGGGCAGCTGGCGCGGGATAACAAGACACTTCCAGACATCACTCTGAATTGACGTCAACTTTTTTTTACATTGTGCTAATTTTTTACGGGTCGGCGTTGGGACGCAGAATCCTGGGGACTAAATCGCACCCGACGCGCGGTTGAACAACACGGCCGCAGGCGACTGCAAAATCGCATGCGGACGAGTATGGATGGGCAAGGACTTCGGCCACTGTCAGCTGATCGGGGCGGGTATGGTTCCCACGATTGACGGATGGCCAGGAGCGGTCTTGCAGAGTCCCAGAGGGCTGGCATCCAGCAACACAAATTCGCAGCCGTGGCCGGCCGGCGCGCACCGGGGTATCGCGCCGCCTCACCGGGCCCGGCATGCGGCACGACCAATCGCCGGCGTCATGCAGTCTATCGAGCGACCGGACATTTTTCGCCGAACGGGATTCGACGAAATAGGGGGAAGCGAGATGATGTCAACGGGCGACGCGCACGATATTCCACAGGCCCTGATCAGCCGATACAACAAGATCGGGGCTTCGCGCCAAGACGATTCGGTGTTCTCGGCAGGCAGCGGCGTCAACGCCGACGAGTTTGCGAGCGCATTGTCCGCGCCAGACAGCGACAACGCGTCGCCGGTCACGCTCTACGTGCACCTGCCCTTCTGCCCGATACGATGCCTCAACTGCGACAACAACACGACCGTCACCCACGACCCGGCTGAGGTCGACCGCTACCTCGACATGCTAGAGCGGGAGATCGCCCTGGTCGCGCGCGCCACGGCCAGCGGCCGTCGTGTTCAACAACTGCATGTCGGCGGGGGTTCCCCCAACTACCTCAGCGACAGGCAGATTGTGCGCCTGATGACACTGCTCGATCGGCATTTCAAGATCGACGCCGACACGGAGGCTTCCCTCGACGCCAACCCCAACCGCACCTCGCCGTCACAGCTCGCGCTGTTGCATGGCCTGGGTTTCCGTCGTATCAGTTTCGGGGTGCGCGATCTCGATCCGGCCGTGCAGCTTGCAATCGGCCGCGTGAACTCCCTCGACATGATCCGCGACGTCTTTGCCACCGCGCGCGACATCGGTTTCGATTCCGTGAGCACGGATGTGATGTACGGCCTGCCGCGCCAGAACGAGGCGAGCATCGAACGCACCGTGGAGAACCTGCTCGAAATTGCACCCGACCGAATCTCCTGCTTCGCCTTCACACGACGCACCGCAGAACGCGGCCACCAGCGCGCCATCGACCCCTCTGAAATGCCTTCGCTCGCGGACAAACTGGCCTTGTTCAACGGGATCGTTCAGGGGCTGTCGTCAGCAGACTACACCTGGGTGGGGCTGGACTGCTTCGCGAAGGCCGGCGACAAGCTGTGCGATGCCCAGTCAGCGCATCGTCTGCGGAAGAACTGGATCGGTTACACGCATCAGCCGGTGAGCGATATGCACGGTTTCGGCACGAATGCGATCAGCGATCTGCAAGGATTCTGTGTTCAAAACCACCTCGAGATATCGCCGTGGCAATCATCGGTTTCAAAGGGAGTCTTCCCGATCCGCGGCGGCGTGCGATTGAGCGGCAGGGACCGGCGCCGCCGCGAGGCGATGGTGGAGCTGATGTGCAACATGGAGCTGCAGGATTATGCCGCCCTGTTCGACCCCGCCGAGGGACCATCGTCCAGCTGGTCGGGCTATGCACGCGATGGCCTGCTATCGATAACCCCGGAGTGTATGAGCATCACACCACAGGGACGCTACATCCTGCACGAACTCCTGTGCGCCCGACCCGAGGGCCTTGCCAGCTTCTAGTGGGCTGCTTGGTAAGTTTGGTTACTCTCAGAGCCCTCTAGTGGGCGCGTTGCTGGCAGGCCCTGATCACATCAGCCCGCTTGTCGGTCCGCAAACGCCGCCACTCCAGCAGGAACCAGGGTGTGAAGTCCTCGGGCGCATCGCGCACCCAGGCGTCGAGGTCACCGCACGCCACCCATTGCCAAGCGGCAATCTCATTGGGATTCGCCCGAATGGCACAGTCTGACCCGACGCGGCCGACGAACACCGCGCACAATTCACGCTCGCTCCCGTGCTGACGAAACGCCGCGGCGTACTTGAACTGATAGAGGTATTCCAGCTCCGCATCGACCCCCAGTTCTTCTCGCAACCTGCGGTGGGCCGCAACAGTGTAGCTTTCGCCCTTGCGCGGATGGCTGCAGCAGCTGTTTGTCCAGTAAGACGGCCACAACGGCTTTAGTGCGCTCCGCTTGTGCAGCAGGACCTTCCCAGACGGCGAGAAAAGGAATATCGAAAACGCCCGATGCAACATTCCCGAGCCGGCATGTGCATTGCGCTTGCTGTCGTAGCCGGTCACGTTGTCGGCCTCGTCGACCAGGATCAGCAGTTCGTCGTCAAATGAAACCTGCTGCGGGCTTTCTACATACATGGCTCACCTCTGTTGAAGCTATTGCGCACGGATACGCGGCGCGGCGGCGGGCCGACAAGGCCTGGGCACGGCCACGGGGCGCTGGCGCAGGCCGGGAAAAACGAGGTGACGGATGGACAGCGGGCAGTATGCCCGATCGAATCGATCCGTCACCCCGGGAAAGGCATCCCTGCGATCCGCTAGCTCCGCGCCGGGGGCAGGGGTGCCATCTGTACTGCCGCGGCCGAAGCTCGGGCAGAAGGGCCATCAAGCCAGTTGAACTTGTCTGTGCTCAACAGGATGAAATGGATAAGCAGAGCCAAGGTGAACAGGAACGCAGCCAGTGCGACCAATGCCCGCCTTGGATCGAACAACCTCCAGATTTTGTACATAACACGTCTCCAAATTAATCAACAGCTTCGCCGGCAGGGGCCGGCAATGCCGCGTCGTCTTGATAAGGGACCGGTCTCCGGCATCGTCGTCGCTAGAACCAGGGACGCCACATCCAGACGAGGATATGGGCCAGCACGGCGATGCCGGTGAATCCCAAAAAGCCTTTGACAAAGGCATCATGGAACTCCTTGGCCTCATCGTTGGTCAGCCCGGTAAGGCTACTTTCGTCACTCATTTAGATTTCCTCTTCAGTTACACATCAGGCCTGCTTGCCCGCACCCCGGAAAACGCGGGGCGAAGGCTGTCCACGCGTGCTGTGGCCAGGCAGCACCTGACCGAAGACGCGTTCTCTCCGATTCGTATTCGGCCGCCCAATGCCTTGCCGAACGGAACCAAAGAATCCGATGGGGTTCGGCCCTTCCGGCTGCGCCCCGTCGTGCGATGCGCTGTCGGGTTGAAAGCCGTCGGAAAGTCCGACTGTCGGTTGAACCCCTTTCACTGGTCACTTGCCTCCCTCCGCCTTGGCACGTGCCGCGGCACCGCTGAGCTTGGCGAGGCTTGGGTAGTCCTTCAGCATGTTTGCGCCATACAGCGGCCGATAGGCGCCTTGATGACACGTCTTGCATCCCACCTTCAACGGATCACCGAGCGGGCCCTTGCGCGAGTCCGGCAGAATGTCGGTCGCTGCATCGATGAAGACATTGTTCATCTCCCGCACCAGTCGGATCGCATGCCAGGCCTTCGTGCGTTCCGGCGGACTCTGATCCCAGGCGAAGAACGATCGCGAGTTGTGACAGTGCGTGCAGCCGACGCCCAAGGAATCGGAAAAATGCATCATCAGGCCGTAGGTCCACTCGGTCTGCTTGATAGACTTGCGGCTGCCCTGTGGCAGGGCCGTCTTGGATATCACCCGTATGTCGTTGTCCTGGAGCAGGAAAGGCGTCAGCGGATCGTACGGGAGCGATGCCGATGCGACCGTCGGCGACGCAATGTTCTGCTGTGCCGGCGCCAGCCCCTTCACATGCCGGGGGCCCGGATCCGTTGCCCAGACGTTCGGCGGCACCGCTTGACCACGGTGGCAGGTATAACAGGTGACCCCGGTATCGCCGACATGCGCCTGCCAGTCTTCGTTCGCACGCTGGGTCATCGCCAGCATCACGCGCGAGACTCGCTTGGTATACAGGCTGTCGTCGGCAAAGTTCTCCGCCGAATGGCAATACAGACAGCCCTGTTCAGGTGACACCCAGGAGGTGATCGCGCCCATCAGCCGGGTGAACTCACCAACGCTGAGGTCCCCGAGGATGTGCACGTTCTGGTAAATCTCGGACGCCTTCGGCCCATCCGCCGGCACGCGCGGCAGCGGCTCCGGAGGAATGTTGGCCGCCACTGCGTCGTCCAGTCGTCGCGGGTTGACGACGGCCTCCATGCCCAGGCCACGGTAGCCCCGCTGCACGGTATCGACCGGTGGATGCTCACAGCCTGCCAGCAGCATGCCCGCGACACCGATCGCGATCGTCGCGGTCCGGCACTTGCAATTCAATGCGTTCATTGCAGCGCCCCCATCGTCATCGGATCCTGAACCGGTATTGGGTTCACATCGGGATAGGCCGGCGCGACCCCATGCTTCACCGCCCACAGGTACCAGTTGTCGACGACGGTGCCGGTCAACAATATGCCAATCCCACCGGTGATCACGGTCAATACCGCAAACCACCATGCCCAGCGGTGGATCGATTCCATCGTCGCGTTGAAACCCATGGTCCAGCGCCAGAACAGTGCCGCACGCTCGGATGCCGTGCCTCGATCGGTGATCTGATCGATCTCGCGATCGCCGCCATAGCGACTAACCGCCAGCACGGTCGCGCCATGCATCGCAAACAACAGTGTCGAGCCATAGAGGAACGCGATCGACAGCATGTGGAACGGGTTGTAGAACAGATTGCCGTAACGAATGGAAAACGCAGCAGTCCAGTCGAGGTGCGGGAAGATGCCGAAGGGTACCGCCTCGCTCCAGCTGCCCATCAGCAGCGGCCGGATGAAACCGAGGACCAGATACAACCATATCGCCGCGGCGAAGGCCCATGCGAGGTGTGTGCCCATACCCAATGCCCGGGCCCTGAAGAAGGTCCGCATCCACCAAAGTAATATCGAGGCAGTCAGGAAGAAGCCGGCGATCAGCCACCAACCACCGTCATGCAATGGCGGGATACTGAGACCGTACTCAGGTGGCGGTGGCTCGAGCGCAAGCCAGGGCAACTGTCGAACGAATTGAACCGGGTCCCAGTTCACCGATGCCCACATGTTCAAGCCGATGATCTCGAACGCGATGAAGCCGAAGATCAGCGACAGCACGCCGATCGGGCCGAGATAGATGGGTCCGATCTGGGCATCGCCGAACTTGCCGGCCCAGTAGGAAAAGCGCGAACCGCCCTGGCGAAAGATATTGCCGGGCCCCAGTGACACCCCGGGATGTGCCGGCGCGCGCACCTGAACGCGGGTAAAGATATTTTGATACTCAGCCATCGAAGTTCCCCTTCTTCAAGACCAAATGGGCAGCTGCAGCCACCAGTTCCACCATTCCGGCCAGCCCCTGGTCCAGAATGGCCCGCTGATCACGATGCATACGGCACTCCAGAAACCCGCGGAAAGTGCGAGGAACAGCCCGAGGCGATGGATGCCCAGCGCACCGATGGAGTAACCGATGTCGTCACGGAAGAATGTGTTTTCGTGCTCGGCCGTCTTGACCACCTCGCCCTTGCGCGGGTTGGTCACCGACAGGATCAGCGCACCGTGCATTGAGAGCGCGAGCGTCGTGGTGAAGAAAAAGGTCACCGCGAGCATGTGCGCCGGGTTGTAGTGGAAATGCAGGAACTGATACCCGACGTTGGATACCCAGTCGAGATGACTGATGATCCCGTAGGGGAAGCCGTGTCCCCAGGCACCCAGAAGCAGCGGGCGAATCACTACGAGCGTGATATAGGCGAAGATCGCGAAGCTGAAGGCGAAGGGTATATGCAGCCCCATGCCCAGTTTGCGCGAGATCTCCACCTGTCTCAGCGCCCAGGATACGAACGCTCCGATGGCACAGAGGGTGATGATCTGCCAGAGGCCACCCTCCTTGAGCGGCGCCAGGCCCAGTCCATATTTCAGATCCGGCGGTGCGATATTGATCTGCCAAAGATTCCAGGTCGGGCCCAGGGCCGCGCCGTAGATGATCAGCAGGGTACCGAGCAAGGAGAAGAAGATAGTCGTGACGCCGAAGAATCCGACATAGAACTGACCTATCCAGAAGTCAAACAGATCGCCTCCGATCAGCGTACCTCCGCGCACGCGGTACTTGCGCTCAAAACTTAGCATCGACATTTCTTTTCCTCCGGCGGGCGAAACCGCTCGCGTACCTTGCTTTGTCTCTTCCGTGGATCGCTCGCACCGCTGGACGCAACCGATCCTTCATATGCGCCGCTTCCGAACCTGGGCGACCCCCGGTCCTTGATGCCTCAACGTGTAAACATGAACGGCACCACGGTGTTGGCCGCGCGCTTTGCCTCGGCTAGCGCAGACTCCCTGCCGCCCACGCTGGATGCGAAGGGCCGCCAGGCGCGCGGCAATAATCGACTGACCGCCGCAATGAGCAGAAAGAAGACGAAGGCGACGCGGAACAAGCGCTGAAACGCCTTTCTGTCGTGATACACCGGCTCCGCGAACGAAGCGTGGCTATAAGTGTTTTTCAAGATCATTTCGACTCTCCTGATGGGTCGGTTGAACCAACCGTGTGGTTGATCGCGGCGCCGCGCGCCTCTGTCGTCGTGCCGTTGACGGACTCATGCCGAACCTCCGGCGGCCAGGCGCTGCTTCGCCTCGACGACATGGCGCGTATTGACCACCTGTTCGCCGCCGCCGCGCGCCGAACTCTCAGCCGCATCACGCAGGCGCTTGGCCGTCGAGATGCGCACCAGGACCGGTGCCGACGCGACCAGGCGGTCCAGCGCTTGTTCTGCATCCTGGTCCCAGGCGAGCTCCTGATGCAGCCGGGCCGGCGTCGCCGCGACCTGATCCATCTCGCTGCCGAGCGGCAATATGTTGTAAAGCGCGTCGAACAGCGCGTTGCAGACCTCCTGGATCAGATAAGTCGCCCCGGAGTAACCCATGAACGGCGTCCCGGTATGGCGCCGGATGATCGTGCCGGGCAGCGACGCCGGGATATACACTGCGCGCGATTGGATCTCCGACAGGTACATTCTTTCGTTGTAACTGCCGAACATGATCAGCGGCGCGTTCTCGCGCACCGCCTCGCGGATCGATGCGTTGTCTGGCTTCACCCCGGGCCTGCGCGCGAAGGAAAACAAGCAGGGCAGGCCCATCTCCTGCTCTAGGAAGTTTTGTACCCCCCGCGCATAGGTCTCATTGGCCGCAATCGCAAAACTTGCGGTGCCGAAGAAGTCCTGGGTCACCGAACGCCAAAGGTCCCAGACTGGCTTGATCGTGGTGAATTTCTCGCGCTCGATGAACGGCGCCGGATCGAGGCCGAGCAGCTCGCCGAGGGCCACGAGAAATCGGGTGGTGCTGTGCAGACCTATCGGGGCCTGCAGATAGGGCCGGTCCAGCGCTTCGCACAGCAGGCGACCGAACTCGCGGTACATGCAGACATTGACATCGGCCTCGGCCAGGCGGGGTATGTCCTCGAGGTGGCTGCCGAGCGGGAACACCATGTTCACCTCGGCACCCAGTCCCTCGACCAGGCGCCGAATCTCGGCCAGATCGGACCAGGTGTTAAAGTAGCCATAGATCGGCCCGATGATGTTGACGCGAGGCTTGTCACCCGGCTCGCGCTGCCGCGCACGTATGCGCTTGGCCTGCTTCTGACCATACTTGGTCCACAACCAGTACATCGCGCGATCGGCGCTTTGCCACTGGTCCTCATCGATGGTCCGCGGCAGAAAGCGCTCGATATTCGTGTCTTCCGGTGTCACGCCACCACCGATCATCTCGGCAATGGAACCGGTCACGACGACACTCGGCAGGTCCGGATCCAGGGTCTTGTGCGCGCGCCGCAGCGCCTGCTCGGTGCCATGTTGACCCAGCTCTTCCTCGCCGAGGCCCGTTACCACGATCGGCAACTCGTGCGGCGGCAGCGCATCGGTATAGTGCAGCACCGAGGTCACCGGAAGGTTCTCGCAACCCACCGGCCCGTCGATGATGACCTGCAGACCCTTGATCGCAGTAAACACATAGACCGAGCCCCAGTAACCACCCGCGCGATCGTGATCGATTACCAGCATCACACCATCTCCCGGGCCTTGCGCCGCTTTGCCTGACGTTCGAGCTGCTGCCGGTAGCGTTCGCGAAACGCCGCATGCTCGACCGGCACGTCTTCCCAGACACCGGCCTTCTCAGCGAGACCGACACCCTCGAAGAAATCACGCATATGGTTGAAACGGTCCTTGTTGGCGAGCGCTGCATTGACCACCTGCGCCAACGAGCCGACACCGGCAGGCCCCATCAGCGGGCGCGCGGAAATCAGGTTCGTGAAGTACAGCGCGGGCACACCGCGCTCCTTTGCCTTCTGCACGACCGGCGTGGTGCCGACGGCGAGGTCGGGCTGGTATTCCTGCATCGCCGCCAGGTCGTCCTCGAGGGATGCGCGGTAGCGTACGGCGACACCTTTGGCCTCAAGCCATTCGCGGTCGGTCTCCGACCAGGGCGTACGCGCGCAGGCGGTGCCAACATAGCGCACGTCGGCGCCGCTTTCGACCAGCAAGCGGGCGACCAGCAGCTCGGACCCCTCGTAACCGGAGATCGTTATGCGTGCATCGATTGGCGCCGCTGCGATGCCCGCCTTGATCGCCGGCAGCACGGCGTTGCTCGCCGTGTCGATCTTCACCTGCGCGATACCGCTGGCCCGACCGATCATCTCCAACCAGGCGGCCGTGCCCTCGAGGCCGACCGGTGCCGAACCAATGCAGCAACGCCCGGCGACATCGAACTCGCGGATCGAGGCGGTATAAAAAGGGTGCAGGGCCGCGACGGCCACGCAATCGAGTGCCGCATAGAGCTCGCGCCACTCGCGGGTCGGCACAGTCGGCCCGACAGCGAGCCCCATTGGCTCGAGCAGGCGGCCGATGCTGACCGCGTCGACCGGGAAGATCTCACCGAGCAGCGTCACGGTGGGTTTATCGCTGCGGCCGTGCTGCGGCTCCTGCACCGGACCGCGCTCGGCCTCCGTTCGCGCATACCTGAGCATCGCGCCGGCCAGCACGTCCTTGGCCTCGGCGTGCGTGGGTACGCCGAAACCGGGCACGTCGATACCGATGATGCGCACTCCGTTGATCTCCTTCGGCAGCAGTTCCAACGGCACGCCGGAGGCGGTTGGCACGCAGAGATTGATCACCACTATGGCATCGTTCTTTTCCGGATCGGCCAGCTCGAACACGGCCTCGCGGATGTCCTCGAAAAGCTTCCCGGTAACCAGGGTCTCGGAATCGAACGGCACATAACCGACGCTGCGCCGCGCGCCGTAGAAGTGTGACGTGAACGTGAGGCCATAGACACAGCATGCCGAACCGCTGAGCACGGTCGCGGTGCGCCGCATGCGCAGACCGACTCGCAGCGAGCCAAAGGCCGGACACATGCTTTGCGGCTGATCGTGCGGACCGGTCGGATAGTCGGTCGCATAACGCTCGAGGACCTGGCTCTTGCCCGCCGCGGCCGCCGCGCGATTCAGCGCGCTGGCGCCCGCGTGGCAGCCCATTCCGTCGATGGGGGCCGGTCCCGTCGATCGGGTGTCGGCCGCATCACCGGACGGACGGGCGGCTGCCGGTGCCGCCGGATCCCCGATGCGCTGGTGTGCCTCAGGATGGGTCATAGACGACCTCGAGCGAAGGCTTGAGCTGGGTGGCCTTGCCACACATGTCTTGCACCGAGGCGGGCTCCAGCACCACGTTGCGCCCGACGGCCTCACCCTTGAACAGGTCGAGCAGGCCATCCTGGGTCAGCGGGCTGGGGTGATGCGGCGGCGACTCGGCAACGTTCCGCGCCAGCTCGGCAAACAGCGGGCCCCATTCACCCTCCGGGTAGCCGATGATGTCGTAGTTGGCACTCTTGCGGCGGATATCGTCGTGCGCGGGAATCGACGCGAGCTCCGGGATGCCGACCGCACTGCAAAAGGCCTGCGCCTCGCCGCTGCCATCGTCCTTGTTGGTCACCA
>CBDTXT010000051.1:0-11258 GCA_965364465.1 uncultured Chromatiaceae bacterium | reverse complement strand
TCCACCCAGTGGTTCCAATCCGGTACCGGTTCGCCGTCGGCGCTTACGATCCGGTCACCCTGCCGCAAACCGGCAAGGTCG
Source organism: uncultured Chromatiaceae bacterium (assembly GCA_965364465.1). Classification (GTDB taxonomy): domain Bacteria; phylum Pseudomonadota; class Gammaproteobacteria; order Chromatiales; family Chromatiaceae; genus Thiosocius. Next base: position 11,177 of record CBDTXT010000051.1, on the reverse strand, counting down.
GCCTGCTCGCCGCGCAGCACCTGGCCGACTACCGGCGGTACCACCGGCCGCTCCGGGGTCAGCCCCAGGTGCCCGAGCAAATCCCGCGTCTGCGCCAGGTCGCCGACCTCGTCCGAGGCCATGACCCGCAACTGCTCCGACCCGCCGGCGTCGCGCACGCGGATCTCCAGCTGGGGCTCACCGACAGAACCGGTGGCCATCTCCTGCAGCGCCAGCGACCAGGTCGGGGTCGCCTGGCCGTTGATCGTCAGGATTTCGTCGCCGCCAGCCAAACCGGCCCGTTGCGCCGGACTGTCGGGCTCCACCTCGCCGATCAGCGGGCGAATCCCGGTCTCGCCGAGCGTCAGTACGCCCCAGAACGCAAGGATCGCAAACAGGAAGTTGAACAGGGGCCCGGCCACGACCACCGCGGAACGCACCCAGAGCGACTGTCGGTTGAACGCTCGATGCAGTTCGGCCGGCGCGACCGGTCCCTCGTGCTCATCGAGCATTTTGACATAGCCGCCGAGCGGGATCGCTGCGATCACGTACTCGGGCTCGTCCGGCGCGGACTGCCGGCGCCAGAGCGGGCGACCGAAGCCGATCGAAAACCGCAGCACCTTGACGCCGAGGCGCCGCGCGACCCAGAAGTGGCCGAACTCGTGAACCGCCACCAGCAGACCGATGGCGACGATGAAGGCGAGGATTTTGAGCAGCAGATCGTCCATCAGTTATCAGACCATCGCGGTCAGCTGTTGTTCCGCCAGCACCCGTGCCCGGGCATCGGCCGCCAGCAGCACCTCGAGATCGTCCGCCGGGCCGTGCGGAAACTGCGCCAGCGTCCGCTCGACGACCTCGGCGATCCCGCTAAAGGGCAGCCTGGCATCGAGGAACCGCGCAACCGCGACCTCGTTGGCCGCATTCAGCACCGCGGGCGCGGTCCCGCCGGCCCGGATCGCATCGAACGCAAGCCGCAGGCAGGGGAAGCACCGCATGTCCGGCGGCTCGAAATCGAGCCGGGCGACCTCGAACAGGTCCAGCGCCGCAACGCCGGCACTGTGGCGCGCCGGCCAGGCCAGCGCATGGGCGATGGGCGTGCGCATGTCCGGGTTGCCGAGCTGCGCCAGCACGCTGCCGTCCACATACTGTACCATCGAGTGTATGACGCTCTGCGGGTGCACGACCACGCGGATCTGGTCCGGCCGGGCGTCGAACAGCCAGCGGGCCTCGATCACCTCGAGCCCTTTGTTCATCAGGGTCGCCGAATCGACCGAAATCTTGCGCCCCATGTCCCAGTTCGGGTGTGCACAGGCCTGCGCCGGGGTCACGTCGCGCAGCTCGGCAATGGAACGTCCGCGGAACGGTCCGCCCGATGCAGTGAGCAGGATGCGCTCCACGCCGAGCGCGTCGAGGCCGCTGGAAATGTCCGCCGGCAGGCACTGAAACACCGCGTTGTGCTCGCTGTCGATCGGCAGTATCAGCGCGCCGCTGGCGCGCGCCGCGTTCATGAACAGCGCACCGCAGACCACCAGCGTCTCCTTGTTGGCCAGCAGCACACGTCGGCCGAGGCGCACCGCGGCCAACGTCGGCAACACGCCGGCGGCACCCACGATTGCGGCCATCAGGTCGCTGGCATCGGGATGGCTGGCCACCGCATGCAGCCCGTCGGAACCGGCCATCACCGCGGTATCGAGTCCCTCGACCCGCAGGGCCTGTTCGAGCACACGCGCACTCGGCGCATCGGCCATCGCGGCCAATTCAGGGCGGAACTCGCGACACTGGGCGAGCATCCCCTGTATATCGGTGTTGGCCGCCAGCGCCACGACCCGATAGCGGTCCGGGTGGCGCCGCAACACGTCCAAGGTGCTGACGCCAATCGACCCGGTCGAACCGAGGATCGAGACGCCCCTCACGGCATGGCCCCGAGCAGGCCGGCGCCCAGAGCGAATACCGGCGCCGCGGCCAACAGGCTGTCGATCCGGTCGAGCACCCCGCCATGTCCCGGGAGCAGGCTGCCGCTGTCTTTCACCCCGGCCTCGCGTTTCAAACGGCTCTCCCAGAGATCGCCACCGATCGAGACCACGGTCACGAGCAGGCTCAGCAACAGCAGGCCGGTCAGCGACACCCCCTGGCCCTGGCCGCTGGACCAGACGAGCCCGGCGCAGAGGACTGCCCCGGCTATCGCGCCGGCGGCCCCCGCCCAGGTCTTGCCGGGGCTCACGAACGGCGACAGCTTGGCCCGGCCGAACGCCCGCCCGGCAAAATACGCGCCCGAATCGGCGACCCAGATCAGCAGGAACAGGTAAAGGACCATCAGCGGCCCCGTGCCGGATGTCGCGTGCAGCCTGACGATCGAGATCCACGCGGTCACGAGCACCAGACTGCCAAGCAGCAGCACCGCGGGGCGCCGCGTGTCGACCCGTTGCAGCCCACGGCGTCGGGCCACCAGCGCGACCGTCATCAGCAGCCACCAGGTCCCGATCACCCACAGCAGGGATTGCAGCAGCGCCGGTCCAAGCCCCCCCCACGCGAGCCACAGCAGCCCCGCGACGAACAGCACGAAAAGGCCGATCGCGGGCGGGTTTTCCAGCTTCGCCAGCCGGGCCATCTCGTAGGCCCCGGCCAGCATCACGACCGCGAGCGCGACCGCGAACACCCGGTTGTCCAGATACAGGATGCCGAGGACCACCAGCGGGATCAGCACCAAGGCCGTGAGAAGCCGCTGCCGCAGCATCAGTCGGTCCTTGCCAGCTGCGCGCCGGTACGCCCGAAGCGGCGCTGGCGTTTGGCGTATTCCGCGAGCGCCCGGTGAAACTCCCGGGCATCGAAGTCGGGCCAGAGTACCGGCGTGAAATAGAGTTCGGTGTAGGCGCTGTGCCAGAGCAGGAAGTTGCTGATCCGCAGATCGCCCCCGGTGCGGATGAACAGGTCGGGGTCCGGCAGATCGCCGAGTGTGGTCGCAGCCGCGAAGCGCCTTTCGTCGATATCCGCCGGATCGAGGGCGCCCGCGCGGGCGGCTTCAGCGAGCTGCCTGGCGGCCTGGACGATATCCCAGCGTCCCCCGTAGTTGGCCGCGACCTGCAGTACCAGGCGACTGTTGTCGCGCGTCGCCTCCTCCGAGGAACGGATACGTCGCCGGAGCTTTTCGGGGAATGCCGAGGTGTCACCGATCACGCGCAACTGGATGTCGTTGGTCTGCATACGCCGAACCTCGCGCTGCAGCGCGGACAGGAAAAGGTCCATCAGCATGCCGACCTCGGCCGCGGGCCGTCGCCAGTTCTCGCTGCTGAAAGCGAACAGCGTCAGGACCTTGACCCCTTTGCGGATGCACTCCTCGATCGTGCTGCGGACTGTCGCCACGCCCGCCCGGTGTCCGACGTGGCGCGCCTGGCCTCGCGACTCGGCCCAGCGGCCGTTGCCATCCATGATCACGGCCACATGTTGCGGCACCGTGATGATATCGGCAGGTCTTTCGTCGCTGTCTGGTTCGACCGTCATGCCGGGGCCCGACGGTCTCAGATGGACATCAGGTCGGCTTCTTTCTTCTCCAGCAGCTCGTCGATCTCCTTCACGTGCTGATCGGTAAGTTTCTGGACGATCTCCTGGCCGCGGCGCTCGTCGTCTTCGGAGATCAGCTTGTCCTTGACCAGCGCCTTGAGGTCGTTGTTCGCATCACGGCGAATGTTGCGCACTGCCACCCGCGCTTGTTCGGCCTCGTGACGCACGATCTTGGTCATGTCACGCCGCCGCTCCTCGGTCAGGGCTGGCATGGGTACGCGGATCATCGTGCCGGCGCTGTTCGGGTTGAGGCCGAGATCGGATTCCATGATGGCCTTTTCGACCGCACTCACCATCTGCTGCTCGTACGGCTGCACCGTGATCGTGCGGGCGTCCTCGACGCCGATATTGGCGACTTGAGTCAAAGGGACCTCTGCGCCGTAATAGGACACCGTCAGGTGATCGAGCAGGCTGGGATGCGCGCGTCCGGTGCGGACCTTGGCCAAATTTTCACCGAGGGACTGGACACTCTTGGCCATGCGGCCCGCAGCGTCTTGTTTAATGTCGTCAATCATGACTCCTCTCCACTCGTAACCAGGGTACCGACGGCCTCCCCCTGGACGACGCGCTGCAAAGCGCCCTGTGTGTTGATGTTCATCACCCGCAGCGCCATGCCATGTTCCTTGCACAGGACCACTGCAGTCGCATCCATCACGGCCAATCCTTCTCGCAATACCCGATCGTAACTCAGTCGCGGATAGAACACCGCCTTTGGGTCACGCAGCGGGTCGGCGGAATAGACGCCATCCACCTTCGTAGCCTTGATCATCACGTCCGCACCGATCTCTATCGCGCGCAGACTGGCCGCGGAATCGGTGGTAAAAAACGGGTTGCCGGTCCCGGCCGACAGGATCACAACACGCCCGGCATCCAGGTGGCGCACCGCCTCGTCGCGGTTGTAATACTCGCACACCTGATCGATGCGAAAGGCCGACAGGGTCCGCGCGTCGATGCCCTGCTTGCGCAGTGCATCCTGCATCGCAAGCGAGTTCATCACGGTTGCCAGCATGCCCATGTGGTCGCCGGTAACCCGGTCGAACCCACCGCCGGCCAGGCCCGCACCGCGAAAGATGTTGCCGCCGCCGATGACCAGCCCGAGCTGTATGCCGCGCCCGACGATCGAGGCGATCTCTCCAGCGACCCGTTCGAGTAGCGCCGGGTCGATGCCGAAGTCGCCGGTGCCCATCAGGGCCTCACCACTGAGCTTGAGCAGGATCCGGCTGGGTCGCGTGTCGTCTGGCATGAAAGACCGGTTTGACCTCTGGTGTGCTGGGCGAATGCTCGCGGCCCGCCAGGTGACGGGCCGCGCGACGGCTACTCGGCGCGTGCTGCAGCCGCCTGGGCCATGACCTCCTCGCGGAAGTCCTCGACCTTCTTTTCGATGCCTTCGCCGACCTCGAAGCGTGTGAAACCGTTCACGGTGGCCCCACGGCTCTGCAACAACTTGCCGACCTTGGTGTCGGGATCCTTCACGAAAGGCTGACCGACCAGTGTGATCTCACCCAGATACTTGCGCATCCGGCCCTCGATCATCTTCTCGATGATATTGTCCGGTTTGCCGCTCTCCTTCGCCTGCGCCTCGGTGATCTCGCGCTCCTTGGCCAGCAGATCCTGCGGCACCTGGTCCTCGCTCACGCATACCGGGTTGCTGGCGGCGATGTGCATCGCCAGATCGCGTCCCAGGGCCTCGTCGCCACCGCTGAGGTCGACCACGACACCGATACGAACCCCGTGACTGTAGGAGTAGATCGTGCCCTGGGCCTGCTCACGCACGAAACGCCGCACGTTCATGTTCTCACCAATCTTGGACACCAGCGCCTGGCGGGCCTCTTCGATGGTCGTATCCTCGCCTTCGTGCAGCGGCAGCGCCATCAGCGCCTCGACGTCCGCCACTTCATTGCCCAGCGCGCGCTCGCCGACGGCCTCGGCAAAGGATTTGAAGTTGTCATCCTTGGCGACGAAATCGGTCTCGCAGTTGACTTCAACCATCGCGGCATTCGCACCGTCCGACGACAAAGCGATCACGATCACGCCGTCTGCCGCAGTCCGACCGGCTTTCTTGGCAGCCTTGGCCTGACCGGACTTACGCATGTTCTCTATCGCAGCCTCGATATCGCCATTGGTCTCGGTCAATGCCTTCTTACACTCCATCATGCCAGCGCCGGTGCGCTCGCGCAGTTCCTTCACCTGGGAAGCTGTGATCGCCATGCTGATTTCACCTCAAAATTCCAGAATATCGCTGGTGGCGCGACATCCCGTCCGGCAAGCCGCACAGGACGTTTTGTCACCGTATAACCGACGTTGCGTTCAGCCGGCCGCCGTATCCGCGGTCTCGCTCCTGCCGGCCGCCGCAGCCGTCGCCGCCGCGGCACGCCCCTCGAGGATCGCGGCCGAAGCACCCTGCACGTACAGCTGTACGGCGCGAATCGCGTCGTCGTTGCCCGGAATCACATAGTCGATGTCTGCCGGGTCATTGTTGGTGTCGACGACGCCGATCACCGGAATGCCGAGCTTCTTCGCCTCGGCTACCGCGATTTTTTCATGACCGGTGTCGACCACGAACAGCGCGTCCGGCAGGCCGTTGAGGTCCTTGATGCCGCCCAGGCTGCGCTCGAGTTTTTCTTTCTCGCGACGCAGCGTCAACGCCTCCTTTTTATTGAAGCGTGCCGACATCGATCCGTCGGCGTCCATCGACTCGAGTTCTTTCAGCCGCTTGATGGACTGTTTGATGGTCTTGAAGTTGGTCAGCATGCCGCCGAGCCAGCGATGGTTGACAAACGGCATGTTGCAGCGTTCGGCCTCTTCCCGAACGACCTCGCGCGCAGACCGCTTGGTCCCGACGAACAGCACCTTGCCGCCGTTGGAAGCCAGTTTCCCGACGAAATTCATTGCGTCGTTGAACAGTGGCAGCGTCGTTTCGAGGTTGACGATGTGGATCTTGTTGCGATGGCCGAAGATGTACGGCCCCATCTTTGGGTTCCAGTACCGGGTCTGGTGACCGAAATGCACGCCAGCTTCAAGCATCTGACGCATAGAAACATTGCTCATGGATAACTCCGATTGTGTTTGGGTTGAGCCTCCACGCACCCTGGCGACCGACCCGGTTCTCACCGGGCACCCAGGCACCGAGTTGCGGTGCGTGTGTGTCGTTGGAATACCCCTAAAACAGGGCGCTTAAGCGGCCATTGCCGGTAAGCGGCGCGTTTTATACCATATCGGATGCCCGGCCTCAATCCAGAATTGGCGCCAAGATCTTGATTTTTTAACCCAATTCCACCCGAGGGGCGCAGATGTCTGTGATCATCAAAACGCCGGACGAAATCGAAAAGATGCGGGTGGCAGGCCGCCTGGCCTCCGAAGTACTGGAGATGATCGGTGAGTATGTGGTGCCCGGCGTCAGCACCGAGGAGCTGGACCGGATTTGCCACGACTATATCGTCGAGCGACAGCAGGCGGTCCCGGCGCCGCTCAATTACCGCGGATTCCCGAAGTCCATCTGTACCTCGGTCAACCACCAGGTCTGCCACGGCATTCCCGGCAACAAGGTGTTGAAGAACGGCGATATCGTCAACATCGACGTGACCGTGATCAAGGACGGCTTTCACGGGGACACCAGCAAGATGTTTTTCGTCGGCAAGCCCTCGATACTCGCCGAGCGCCTGGTCGACATCACGCAGCGGGCGATGTGGAAGGGCATCGAGCTGGTAAAGCCGGGTACCACGCTGGGCGACATCGGCCACGCGATTCAGCGGTTCGTCGAAGCCAACGGCTATTCGGTGGTCCAGGAGTACTGCGGCCACGGCATCGGCCGCGGGTTCCACGAGGATCCGCAGGTGCTGCACTACGGGTCGCCGAATACCGGGATCACACTGCAGGCGGGGATGACTTTCACTGTCGAACCGATGGTCAACGCCGGCCGACGCAACGTCAAGCTGCTGCCCGACGGCTGGACCGTGGTGACCAAAGACCGCAAGCTTTCGGCGCAGTGGGAACACACCGTATTGGTCACCGGCACCGGCTATGAGGTGCTCACGCTACGCAAAGAGGAGCGCCAGGCGGCCACCGGATAGTGGCGCCGCGGCTCACATGACCGACACCCTGCTCGAAGAACTCGACCGGCAGCTGGCCGGGGGCGAGGCAGTACTGGCCGCCTACAAGGCCACGCTGCGCAAATCACGCGCGCGGCTCGCCAGTCAGTTCGAGCAGGGCACGCGGAGCAGCCTGCTGGTGCACAAGGCCGCGCTGTTCACGGACGCGATACTGCAACGCGCCTGGCACCGGTTTCTGCCGAGCGGGGCCTCGGCCAGCCTGGCCGCGGTCGGCGGATTTGGTCGCGGCGAACTGCACCCTGCGTCCGACGTCGACGTACTGATACTCACCGCCGGCGACCCCCAGGCACTCGCCAAACACATCGAACCGCTGGTGATGTTCCTGTGGGACATCGGCCTCGAGATCGGGCACAGCGTGCGCAGCCTGGCACAGTGCATCGAAGAGGCCACCGCGGACATCACCGTGATCACCAACCTGCTGGAATCGCGCCTGATCGCCGGCGACCGCCGATTGTTCGAGCAAATGCACGAGGCCACCGGCCCGCAGCGCATGTGGTCCAGCCGGGAGTTCTTTTCGGCCAAGGTGGAAGAGCAGCACAAGCGCCATGCAAGGTTCGATGACAGCGGTCAAAATCTCGAGCCCAACATCAAGGAGGGACCGGGTGGGCTGCGTGACATCCAGACCATCGCCTGGGTGGCGAAACGGCATTTCGGGGTGAGTACGATGGCCGCGCTGTTCGAGCGCGGCTTTCTGAACGATCACGAGTACCAGCAGCTGCGGCATGCGGAGGAATTCCTGTGGCGCGTCAGGTATGCCCTGCATCTGCGCACCGGACGGCACGAGGACCGCCTGCTGTTCGAGCACCAGCGCGCGCTCGCCACACAATTCGGGTACACGGACGCCAGCGCAAATCTCGCGGTGGAACAGTTCATGCAGGAATACTACCGTCGGGTGGTCCAGACGCAGCGCCTCAATGAAATGCTGCTACAGCTGTTCGAGGAGGCGATCCTGCTCGACAACAAGCTGGGCGAGCCGGTACCGATCAACCGCCGCTTCCAGGTACGCAGTGGTTACCTCGAGGTCGTCAACTCGGCCACGTTCGCGCGCTTTCCGCTGGCCATGCTGGAACTCTTCCTGATCCTGCAGCAGAACCCGCAGATCCAGGGCGTCCGCGCCAGCACCATCCGCTCCATCCGTGCCCACCGCCACCTGATCGACCGACGCTTCCGGAGCGACATCCGTGCCCGCACGCTGTTCATCGAGATCTTCCGGCAGCACGACGGCCTGACCCACGCGACGCGACGCATGCACCGTTACGGGATCCTTTCGCGCTACCTGCCGGCCTTCCACGCGGTAACCGGGCTGATGCAGTTCGACCTGTTCCATGTCTACACCGTAGACGAGCATATCCTGATGGTCATTCGCAATATGCGGCGCTTTGCGCTGGTGAAGCACACCGACGAATGTCCTCGCTGCCACCAGGTGTTCAAGCAACTGCCCAAACTGGAACTGCTGTACCTTGCAGGCCTTTTTCACGACATCGCGAAGGGCCGCGGCGGCGATCATTCCGAACTGGGGGCCCAGGACGCACGCGCGTTCTGCCGCGAGCACGAACTGTCCGAATTCGACAGCGATCTGGTCGGCTGGCTGGTCGAGCGGCATCTCGTTATGTCGCACACCGCACAGCACGAGGACATCGACGATCCCGACGTCATCCAGGCATTTGCCGCGCTGGTCGGGACGCAGACCCGCCTCGATTACCTGTACCTGCTCACGGTGGCCGATATGCGCGGCACCAACCCGGGACGATGGAACTCGTGGAAATCCGCGCTGCTGGACCATCTGCACAGGCGCACCGCCGAGGCCCTGGAGCGCGGACTCGAGCAACCGCAAGAGCAGGACGAGGTGATCACGGAGCGCCAGGCCCAGGCACGTATCCAGCTGCTGAAGAGGGGCTACGACAACAGCCTGTTGAACCTGCTCTGGATGTCGCTGAGCACCGACTATTTTCTGCAGAACACGGTCGATGCCGTCGTATGGCACACCGAGTTGCTGTGGCCGCCTGGCAGGCACATCGACCGGATCCATGTCGCGCTGCGCGAGGAGCCGCTGTACCGCTGCACCGAGCTCTTCATCTACGGCCCCGATCGGGACGAACTGTTTGCGCATACGACCGCGCTGCTCGACCAGCTGGGACTCAACGTGCTCGGGGCGCGCGTGCAGACGACGGCAGACGGCCTGAGCATCAACAGCTACCTGGTACTCGAGGAGGATGGCACGCAACTCAACGGCGAAGAACGCCTGCTCGGCGTTCGCTACTATGTCGAAGAGCAGTTGAACGGCAGCGAGCCGCCGACCGGCAGACCGCGCATCCCGCGCCAGCTGCAGAGCTTCCAGATGCCTTCGGAGGTTACTTTCGATCAAGACGAGACCCGGATGGTCACCTGGCTGGCGCTGAAGACCAGCGACCGTCCGGGACTCCTTTCACTGGTCGGGCAGGCCTTCGCTGCGAACCAGCTGCGGCTGCACAATGCACGTATCGCGACGGCCGGCGCCGAAGCGCAGGACACGTTCGCGATCACGGACCGCGAAGACCAGCCGATCACCGACGCCGATCGCCTGGCCGCGATCGGCGAATCGATCCGCGAGATCCTCGACGACTGAAGCGGTGGCGACCGGCGGGACTCACCCGCTGCCGCGTCGCCCTTCAGCGCTTGCGGGCCAGGGTCAGCCCGTCGGCAACCGGCAGCATCGACAGGTCGACGCGCTGATCGTCGTGCAACGCGGCATTGAACAGGCGCAGCGCACGGGTGTCTGCGTCGGCGTCGCCCGGGTCGGCGACCCGGCCCGACCAGAGCACATTGTCGACCAGGACCAGTCCGCCCGGCCTCAGCAGCTCGAGGCACGCCTCGTAATAGTCCTGGTAAGCCGCCTTGTCGGCGTCGATGAAGGCGAGATCGTACCGGCCGCCCTCGCCGGCCGACAGCCGGCGCTGCAGCGTCTCCAGCGCCGGGGCAAGAACCAACTCGATACGCTCGGTCAGACCGGCCTCGGCCCAGTAACGGCGCGCGATGTCGGTCCATTGCTCGCTGATGTCACAGGCCAGCAAGCGACCATCCGACGGCATGGCCTGTGCCAGGCACAGCGCACTGTAGCCGGTAAAGACGCCGATCTCGATCGCCCGGCGCGCGCCGATCAGGCGTGCCAGCAACGCCATGAACTGCCCCTGCTCCGGGGCGATCTGCATTTGGGCCTCGGCCAGACGGCCAGTCTCGGCGCGCAGGCGGCGCGCCAGGTCGCTTTCGCGCAGCGAATGCCGCAGCAGGTAGTCGTACAGTCGTGAATCGAGTGCGATGCTCTTTGTCGTCATCACGCCCTCCAGGTGCGTAGCAGGGGTCCACGGGTGGCCGGGCGTGATCGAACCTCTGTTCGACCAGGAGGTTCGGTCAGCCCCAATGGTACTGACTTGCAAGGCAAGGTTGATCGCAAAGGCACTTACTTAACGGTGATCGTCGGGTAGTTGGCCCACCGACAGGGGTCATTTCTTGCGGAAAACACCGTAAATACGTCCATGTAGGCTCGACGGCGGC
>CBDTXT010000050.1:0-11276 GCA_965364465.1 uncultured Chromatiaceae bacterium | reverse complement strand
GCCGGACGCGGCTGTCGGCTCTCAGGATTTCCCCGCCCATGCGCAGACCCAGCAGGATGAGCGGTTGCGCGTCAGCGTGGCGGTACTGAGCGCGGACCAGGCCAGGTCGTTGCTCGGAATCGATCTCGCGGACCGCTGGTTGCAGGCGGTCTGGATCGAGATCGACAACCGGGATGAGAAACCCTATTGGCTGCTGTTCCCGTCGATCGACGACGACTACTTCGCACCGGACGAGGTGGCCTTCGCAATGACGCTGATGACACCGCGTGACGACAGCGACGAACTGATGCGCCGACTGCGCAGCGTCGCGTTCCGCAACCCGATTGCGCCGGGCACGGTCGAGTCGGGCCTGGTGTTCGTCAGCATGGACCTGGATGCCAAGCTGATCGATGTACACCTGCTCTCGGCCGGCGGAATCGAGGAATTCGCTTTCACGGTACCGGTTAGAGAGGTCAATGCGGACACCCTGTTCGATGTCGAGCACCGGCATTCCGCGCCCGAACACGTCGAGGTCGACGAGCAGGGCCTGCTTGACGAGCTGGCACGCTACCCCTGCTGCACCACCAATGCATCGGGCAGCCTGCCGGGCGATCCGCTGAACCTGGTCCTGATCGGCAATGCGGACGATCTCTTCACCGCGTTCGTGCGCCGCGGATGGCACGCGACCGAGGCCACCTATGCCGGCTCGGTACGCAAGACCGTCGCGTCCTATCTGTTCGGCGAGCGCTACATCTACTCACCGATCAGTCCGCTGTATGCGTTGGGACGTCCGCAGGACATCGCGTTTCAGAAGGCCCGCGGCACCATCCAACAGCGCAATCACCTGCGGTTGTGGTTGACGCCGTTGCGCCACCGCGGCAAGTCGGTCTGGCTCGGCCAAGTCAGCCGCGACATCGGCGTGAAATTCACCACCCGAGCCCCGGTCCTGTTCACCCATGTCATCGACCCCGATGTCGATGAGACACGCGACGCGCTGGTGCAGGATCTGCTTTACTCGCGGGGGCTGGTGAAGATCGGCTACCTGAAGGGCGCGCCGCCGGCCACCGATTGGCACCCGGCCCGGAATCTGACCGCGGACCCGTACTTCACCGATGGCCTGCGCGCGGTCATGCTGCTCGACAAGTCGCTGCGCGCGATCGGGGAGGTGGAGTTCTTCGACTGGGATCATCCCCTGCCCTACGCCGACGGGCGTGAGCTCGACCCGGTCAACGAGGACCCGTGAGCAGCCGGTGGCGGACAAGCCTCGGCCCGCAGCGACAACGCGGCTCGCGGCCAGGCACAGAGACAACAACGGAGAGAACGCGATGAGCGTGGCCCAGTCAGGCATGCCGCCGCAAGGCACCGGAAACGGCCGCGAACACACCCGGACCGGCAAGAGTGTCGACGCATTGAAGCGGGCCATTCTCGACAACCTGCTGTATGTCCAGGGGCGGTTTCCCGAGGTCGCGACCCACAACGACTGGTATCTCGCCCTTGCCTACACGGTGCGCGACCGGATGCTGCGTCGCTGGGTTGCCAGCGCGCAGACCTATAAGGCAGAGCAGGCACGCACCGTCTGCTACCTGTCAGCGGAATTCCTGATGGGGCCGCATCTCGGCATCAACCTGATCAACCTCGAGATCTGGGACAATGTCGATACTGCGCTGACGCAGCTCGGCCTCGACCTCGAGCAGCTACTCGACCAGGAGAACGAGCCCGGTCTGGGAAACGGTGGCCTGGGGCGGCTCGCGGCCTGTTATCTCGACTCGCTGGCCGCGCTCGAGATCCCGGCCATCGGCTACGGGATCCGCTACGAGTTCGGTATCTTCGACCAGCGCATCGAAGACGGCTGGCAGGTCGAGGTGACGGACAAGTGGCTGCTGCACGGCAACCCCTGGGAGCTGCCGCGCCCGAAGCTGACCTTCGACATCGCGTTCGGCGGACATACCGAGCACTACCGCGACGAGGCGGGTCGGCAGCGCGTCCGCTGGATACCCGCGCGTGTGGTACGCGGCGTTGCGTACGACACCCCGATCATGGGCTACGGCGTCGACAACGTGAACCTGCTGCGCCTCTGGAAGTCCGAGGCCCCCGAATCGTTCGACTTCGCCGCGTTCAACGTCGGCGACTATTTCGGTGCTGTCGATCAGAAGATCGTTTCCGAGAATCTCACCAAGGTCCTCTACCCGAACGACGACCAGCACGCCGGCAAACAACTGCGCCTCGAACAGCAATACTTCTTCGTCAGCTGCTCGCTGCGGGACATGATCCGCATCCACCGACGCAGCGGCCAGGCACTCGAGACCTTCGATCAAAAATACGCCTGCCAGCTCAACGATACGCATCCCGCGGTCGCGGTCCTCGAACTGCTGCGCCTGCTGGTCGACGAACACGGCATGGACCTGGAACCGGCCTGGGACGTCACGCGCCGGACCTTCTCATACACCAACCATACCCTGCTGCCGGAGGCGCTGGAGACCTGGCCACTGGGGCTGTTCGGCGAGGTGCTGCCGCGACACCTCGAACTGCTGTACAAGGTCAACGCGCTGTTCCTCGACGAAGTGCGGATCCGGTACCGCGGCGAAGACCATGGACGCATCAGGCGTCTCTCGCTGATCGAGGAGGACGGCGGCCAGTTCGTGCGCATGGCGCATCTGGCCTGCGTCGGCAGCCACTCGATCAATGGGGTCGCGGCGCTGCACACCGAGCTGTTGCGATCCACGGTACTCAGCGACTTCCACGCGCTCTGGCCGGAACGGATCTCGAAGGTCACGAATGGGGTCAGCCCGCGGCGATTCCTGCGGCTGTCGAACCCCTGGCTGGCCAAGCTGATAGGCGGCCAGATCGGCTGTGAATGGGTGCGCGATCTCGCACAACTGCGCGAACTGGAACCGCTGGCCGACGACCCCGGCTTTCTCGAAGACTGGCGCGAGGCCAAGCGCCAGGCGAAGCTGCGCCTGGCCCGCCTGATCAATCAGCGCAACCGGCTGCTGGTCGACCCGGACTCGCTGTTCGACGTGCAGGTCAAGCGCATCCATGAATACAAGCGCCAGCACCTCAATCTGCTGCACGTCATCGCGCTGTACAACCGGATCAAGGACGATCCAGACGTTGACATGGTACCGCGCACCTTCATCTTCGGTGGAAAGGCGGCACCCGGTTACCGGATGGCCAAGCTGATTATCAAGGCGATCAACGCGGTCGCCCAGGTGGTCAATCGCGACCCGGACGTACGCGACCGCCTGCGCGTGGTCTTTCTGCCCAATTTCAGCGTCAAGAATGGCCAGCACATCTACCCGGCGGCCGACCTGTCCGAGCAGCTTTCGACCGCCGGCAAGGAGGCATCGGGGACCGGGAACATGAAATTCTCGATGAACGGCGCCCTGACCATCGGCACGCTCGATGGCGCCAATATCGAGATCCGCGACGCGGTGGGCGAAGACAATTTCTTCCTGTTCGGCCTCACCGCCGACCAGGTGCAACGGCAGCTCGCAGCCGGCTACGACCCCTCGCGGCACTACCGCGGGCACGCGGCACTCAAGGCGGCCATCGACCTGATCGACTCGGGCCTTTTCGCGCACGGCGATCGCGGCCTGTTCGCGGAGTTGACCACGAACCTGCTGCAGCACGACCCCTATCTGGTCCTGGCCGACTTCTCCTCTTATCTCGAGACGCAGCAGGCGGTGAGCGACACCTGGCGCGACCGGGAGCGCTGGACCCGGATGTCGGTGATGAACGTCTCCCGCATCGGTTATTTCTCTTCGGATCGCGCGATCCGTGAGTATGCGGAACGCATCTGGCGAGTACGGCCCACCAGCATCCGCGGCCTCATGGCCCCGGCGCGCGGCGACGCGCCGGGCAACACGCCCGACCCGCGTCAGTAGGCCGGGGTATCGCTGACGCCGAACCCGGCCGGCAACCCGTTGAGCGCCAGGTCGAGCCAGTAATCCTCGAAACGCTGCCACTGCTCCTCTTCCGGACCGTCGCTGTGGCTGACCGGGAATTCCATCAGCTCGAAGGGCACGCGCAAGTGATTGGCAATCCCATAGACGGTCTTGGCCGGCACCACATCATCCTCGAGGCCGAGGGCGAGCACGGTCGGGCAGGAGACGCGGTCGGCGAAATTGACCGCATCGAAGTAGCGCAACACGACCATCGTGTCCTCTGCATGATCGGGTCGTCGGGCGAGATAGTTGCTGATCTCGGCACCCGAGCCGGATTTCACGAACAGGTTGCGGCCCTCGGCCCAACCGAAGGTCGGGACGCCGACCGCGAGCAGATCCGCATCGCCCATCACCGCCTGAGACATCAGCGCGAGGCCACCGGCAAAACTGACCCCCTCGAACACGGTGCGGGCGACGCGCTCGCCGAGCAACCGTCGGGCGACCCTGGCCGACTGCATATAGTCACATACGGCCAGGCGGATCACCGAGGTCTCCGGACTCTCGATACCGGTCAACACGTACCCCCAGCGCGAGGGATGCGGCAGCGCGTCGCGTGAGATACCGAACCCGCGGATGTCGACGCTGAACACATTGACGCCGCGGCGCGCCCAGTCCCAGCGCGCCCGGCATTGCCCGCCGTAGCCGTGGCTACCGATGACCAGCGGGCGCGGCGTGTCATCTTCCCAGCGCAGCAGCATCGCCGACACCCGGGCCAGACCGAGGGAGACGAACGAGACAGTCTCCTGGACGGCGCCCGGGAACGGTGCCGGCGGTCCGGGCCGGCGGTCGATTGCGGGGTCGAGGTGCTCCAGTTGCAGCCGGGTACTGTCCCAGAAGGCATCGAAGTCCTCCGGGCGGGTCAATCCTGGCTTGAAGATCCGGCGCATACACTAAACTCTAACCGAAAGCCCCGCAGAGCGGCAGCAGGAATGGGGGCGACCAGCGAAGGGAACATTGTTCATGGTATCGGCCGAGGTACTTAAGGCGCTGCCTTTCTTCCGTGGCCTGCGCAGCGCGGTGATCGAGAAACTCGCACAGGCGGCGACGGTCGTCGAGCTGGACAATAACGCACTGATCACGCGCCAGCACGATCGTGCGATCGCATTCTTCGTACTGCTGTCGGGCCAGGTCCAGTTCCTTATCGAGGTCGAAGGTAGCGGCAAGCTGCTGGTCGGTGTCGGGCGGGATCAGGGCCTGATCCTCGGCTGGTCGGTGTTTCGGGCGCCGTTCCGCTACATGACGGATGTCCGATGCGAAGGCCCCTGCCGTCTGCTGCGCATTCCGCATCATCTGATCGACGAACTGCTCGAGGACGACCCGGTCAGCGGACTGGTCATGTTGCGCCGGGTCACCGAGTCGCTCGCGGCACGGCTGGAATCGGAGCGCGGCCGCTTGCTCGAGACGGCCGACGGTGGCGCCGCGCGGCCGGGCCGCTTGCCCGATCCGATCGCGCCGTCCGACAGCCCCTGGACCGCCGCGGAACTGCGCAAATCACCCCAGGCGCTGCATGACTTTCTGGCCCACTCGGCGCTGTTCGAAGGCCTCGAATCACGTCTGCTCGACTGGCTCTCGCACCAGGCATCGATTCAGGCCTTCGCGAAGGACGACGAGCTGTTCAGGCAGGGTGGCATCGCAGACCACCTGTACCTGCTGATCGACGGCCGGATCGGCTTTTCCTACTGCGACGCGGCCGGTGAGCGTTGCGTGTTTCTGCGCGCGCTCGAAGGCGTCGGCGACCCGATCGGCTGGTCGGCGCTGGTCGACCCGAGACGCTACCGGACATCGGCCTTTGCGTTGGAGGCGACCCATGTGCTCGCAGTACCGAGCCCGTCGTTGGAGAAGCTGTGCGAGCAGGAGCCAGAGTTCGGCCTACGCGTGATGCGACGTCTGTTGCACGCGATCAGCTCGCGTCTGCGCTTTACCCGCGTTCGGCTGGTGGCACGCCGTTACGGTGAAGAGGCCCGCGCGATGCGCACGATACTCGACCAGGCCGCCGAGTCCCTGCCGGTCACTTCAGCGCTGCACAAGATCCCGTACCTGCTCGAGAACCGCCTGACCCTGTCCGACGCCTTCCATGCGCTCGAGCTGACCCGCGCCCACGGCAACCCGGTCGAACGCAACCTGGCCGGCTTGTCGCTCGAGATACTCCAGGACGTACACCGTGAGCTGCAGCTGTACCAGGGTCTGCAGCGGACCTACGAGGCAGTCGCGAACGCGCCCGCCGATCTGCCCCCGGAGGCGATACGGCAGCGCAGCATGGAGGCATTCTCTGAGCTGTTCGGGCGCCTGTCCTACCGGATACGCGGCGAAGGGCTCTTACCCGAGCAGCCGGGCAACATCGTGATCATGAACCACCTCGAGAACCACATGGACACGGTGCTGCCGAACGAGTTTCGACTCACCCTGGACAGCCATTTCGTGTCCAGCATGATCCTGTACCCACGCTACCACGAGGCCCCGATCCGGGTCGTGCGCAAGCCCGAGATGGGATGGTTCGGCTACCAGCAGTATTTCGATCGCCTCGACTACCTGTATGTGTACCCGGGCGAGGTGGACGAGGAGGACCAGGACCAGCAGCTGACGCGCGAAAAGCGCAATCGGCGCTTCGTCGAGCAGGCGCTGGGCCATCTCCGCGCCGGGCGCAACCTGCTGATCGCGCCCGAGGGGCGCTGCCGTCATACCGAGGCGTCGCCGGGACCGTTCAAGGCCGGCGCTTTCCGGCTTGCGGCCGCGGCCGACCCCGAACCGCTGATCGTGCCGATCGCTGTCGCGAACTTCGACAAACGACTGACGCGCACCACGACCGCCGCGATCGTGTTTCCGCCGTTCCGGCTGTCGCAACAGCTCAGCGATACCGGCGACGCCGCGCTGTTCGACTTCATCAATCGGCTCCAGGCAAGGTATCGGGACTATGTCAGGCGCGCCATAGCACTGGCGCAGGAATCCGAGACATGATGTTTTGACCTGCCCGGCGCCGTCGACGCGCCCGCGATCGACTGGACGGGCCACCGGGCACTTACCCGGGCCGCGCGGCATTGTAAGAGTCGTTTGATTCCCCTACTTTTTAGTCAGACGCGCTGCTCGGCATCCATCCGGTGCGTCGTTTCACGATACACCTGCAGAGGGAAAGCCCGGTGGCGGAGAATGGCGATGCGACCGCGACGGTCGAGATCAGACTGCGTGGACGCAGGATAACGGAAGACGAGGTGCGGCTGCCCGCGCTGCTGCAGGACGCAAGCCGTGCCGCGGGCGGCCCGCCGGATCCGTTCGTCGGCGAACAGGTGGTCGCGGTCGACGCAGCGTTCGACCTGTCGCGCGCGGCACGCGGCGTCGGCCCCGAGACCCTGACCGGTCCTGCCGGCGACCGACTGCTGGCGCTGGAGGCCGACGATGGCACGACGCTGTTCATCGGTGCCGACCGGCTGCGCGACGAACTGCGGCGGCTCTATCCGGATGCGGTCCGGCCAGACGGCAGCCTTGATCTTTCCGTATTGAGCGGCCGCGATGCCGCGGCGCGCGGCGTCGTCGACTGGGTGTGGTCGAAACTCTCGGTGCTGACACTCTCACCGGACGCGATCATCGACCGCGCGAAGACGAAGGCCCGCGACCTGATCCTGGAGCGTCTTGGCGATCTGGCCCAGGATCGGCTCGAGCAACTGTCCGACTTCGGTGCCTCGACCCTCGGGGCCAAGGCACTGATGTGGGCGATTGAATCGCGCCTCGCCGGCGAACCCGGGCTGTACCGCTGGCACGGGGCCACGCTCGCGCTGTCCGACCGGGTACCGGCAGACGACCCGGGGCTCGCCCAGGCCGCTGCCAACGGGCCGCTGCTGATCTTCATTCATGGCACCGGCTCGCATACCGCAGGCAGCTTCGGCGATCTGCGCAGCAGCGGCGCGGCCGCGGACTGGGGGCCGATCCGCCGGCGTTACGGCGATCGCGTCTACGGCTTCGAACACCGCACCTTTTCCGAGAGCCCGATCGACAATGCGCTGATGCTGGCACGCTCGCTGCCGCGCGGCGCACGCCTGGCCCTGGTGACGCACTCGCGCGGTGGGCTGGTCGGCGACCTGCTGTGTACCGATCGGCTGGACGATGCGCTGATCGCCGACTACCGGCCCATCACGGGCCCGGACACCGAACCAGCGGACGCCGCGCTCGCCGATCTGCGTGAGGCGGTGGCCGAGGAGGAGCAGCACAAGCTCCGCACGCTGCGTTCGCTGCTCGCAGAGAAGGATCTGCGGATCGAACGCTATGTGCGCGTCGCCTGTCCGGCACGCGGGACCGCGCTCTTGTCTGACAACCTCGACGTCTTCCTGTCGGGGCTGCTGTCACTGATGGGCAGTATCGTCGGCGCCATCGCGGGCCCGGGTGCGAGCCCGGTACTGTCCGCATTCAAGCGCGTGGTGCTGGAGATCGCGGACAAGCGCCTGGATCCTCACCTGGTCCCGGGCCTCGAGGCCATGCTCAGCGATGCCCCGATGGGCGCCCTGCTGGGCCGTGCCGCGCGCCGGCCCGGCATCGCGATGGCGGTGATCGCCGGCGACGCCGACGGCGACAGCCTGCTCAAGCGCCTCGGCCTGCTGTTTACCGACTGGATGTTTTTCGATCGCCGGCAGAACGACCTGGTGGTGGACACCGGCTCGATGTACGCGGGCGTCGCACGGACGCCCGGTGCCCGCTATCAGTTCCATCAGGGCACGACGGTCAATCACTTCAGCTATTTCGACAACCGACCCACCCGTGAGGCGTTGCGCGACTGGCTCGCGGTCGACAGCCCTGCCGAACTGGCTGCATTCCTGCCGCTGGAGTTCGAGCGCGAGCCCTCGGCGCTCGAGGCGCGGGAAATCGCCCGCGAGCGGTCGGCGCGCAGCGCGGCGACGGCACCCGATACCCGTCCGGTCGTGATCCTGCTGCCGGGGATCATGGGCTCGCACCTGGAACTGCGGCGATCCAATCAGCGTCCCGGCAGCGGCAACCGGGTCTGGTTCGACCCATTACACCTGGTGCGCGGCGGGCTCGAGGAAATACGTTTCGGCGCGCGCGCGGTCCACGAAGAATCGTTGTTCCAGATGTTCTACGGCGACCTGATCGAGCATCTAGAGCACAGCCACAGCGTGATCCGCTTCCCGTATGACTGGCGGCGGCCGGTCCAGGAGAGCGCGGACCGCCTGGCGGCGACCGTGCGCGACGCGCTCGCGCTGCATCCGACGCAGCCGCTGCGCCTGCTCGCGCACAGCATGGGCGGCCTGGTCGCGCGCGCGATGATCGCAGCGCATCCGGGCCTATGGCAGGCGATCATCGACGCTGACCGGCCGGCGGGCCGCCTGCTGATGCTGGGCACCCCGAACAATGGCTCCCATCTGATGGTGGAAAGCCTGCTGGGCAAGGCCGACACCATGCGCAGACTGGCCCGCATCGATCTCTCCCACTCGCTGCAGGAGGTACTGGACATCGTGGCCGGCTTTCCCGGCGCAGCGCAGCTGTTACCCCGACCCGGTTTCGAAGACACCGGCGGCAGCCCGGTCGACGATTACCTCGACCCGGCTGTCTGGACGGAACTCGGCCGGCACAATGCGGACCGTTGGTTCGGCGACGGCGTCGTCGGCGTACCGACCGACCGAGCGGTCGATGCATCGCGCGCACTGTGGGGCGAAGTCATCGGCGAGAGTGCACCGGGCGGCGGCTGGCGACCGCGGGCGATCGCGTCGCCTGACCGTGTCAGCTATGTATTCGGGCAGGCCGAGAACACACCCTGCGGCCTGACCCTCGATGGCGGGCGGCTGCGCATGATCGGCACCACGGCAGGCGACGGCTCGGTGAGCTGGGACTCGGGCAAGCTGGATTTTCTCCCGCCGGAAAATCTATGGTACATGCCGGTGGCGCACGGCGACCTGGCCGACACGACAGAATACTTCCCGGCGATCGTCGAACTGCTGCAGACCGGCAGCACCGGCCGCCTGGGACGCGTGCCGGTCAGCCGCGGGGCGCCGGCCACCCGGACCTACGACGCCGGTCCGGTCCCCTACCCGAGCGAACAGGAACTGGTCCGCGGACTGATGGCAAGCAGCCCGCGGCGCCCGCAGCCGGCTGCGGCGCGGCAGCGGCTGGCGGTCTGGGTCAGCGCGATGGACCTGCGGCATGCACAGGTGCCGGTGATGTGCGGGCACTACCTGGGTGATCCGATCGCCGGCGCCGAGTCACAGATCGACGAACACCTGGTCGGGCGGGCCCTCAGCCAACGTGAACGGCTCGGCCTCTACCCCGGGGCGGTCGGCACCTCGACCGTCGTGTTAATGCCACGCAGCGGGGAGGATGTGCTGCGCGGCACCGGCCGGGGCACACTGATCGTCGGCCTCGGGGAGATGGGTCAGCTCACGGTGGGCAGCGTAACCGAGACGGTCCGGGCCGGCGTGTTGCGACTGCTGCTCAGCACCTACGAGGCCGCCAGAGTGGACACGCCCCGCAGGGCCGGGCAGGCGACAGATCCCGAGCCACGGGGGATCAGTCTGGGCAGCCTGCTGATCGGCTACAACTCGACCACGCTCGGCAGTGTCGAGAACTTCGTCGACGCGATCATCCTCGGTGTCTGCGAGGCCAACCGGCAGTTCAGCGAGGCTACCGGCGCGAGCCTGTGGGTCAGCGAACTGGAGTTTCTCGAGATCTTCCTGGACACCGCGATCAGCGCGGCCCATGCGGTGCGCGAGGCCGGGACGCGACTGGCGACGTCGCTGCGACGCCTCGACGCGGAGCTGGCGCCACACGACCAGCTCAGGGAGGGCAAGGGGCTGCAACCGCGCCTGTATGCGAGCGACGTGTTCGGCTACTGGCCACGCATGATGATCACGGATGCCGATCGACCCGAGGCGGAATGCCCACCGGAATGTTATCGGGTGCAGAAGGTCTCGCCGATCCCGCAAACGCTGCTGCAGGAACTGCTCGAGGATGCGTGCGACCCGGCACGCGATACCGGCGCAAGCCCTCCGGTCGACGGCGTCGCGGCGGGCGCTGCCGCCAGACCTGCGCGGCGCTCTGCGCATGCGGCACGTCTCAAGTACGTATTCCTGTCGGCCCGGGCCCGCGCCGAAACGATCGCCCAGCAACGCCAGCCGGGCCTGGTGGAGGACCTGGTGGCGCAGGCGATCCGCGACGTGCGCTACAACCCCGACCTCGCGCGCACATTGTTCCAGCTGCTGATACCGCTGGAGTTCAAGGCCACGGCACGCGACCTTGAAAGGCTCGCCTTTTGGCGCGACGGTGACACCGCCAAGCGGCCCTGGGAGAGGCGGCAAGCAGACTACGAACCGCTGATTCTCAAGACCGCGGTGGTCAGACAACTCGCGTCGCTGCGCT
>CBDTXT010000049.1:0-11361 GCA_965364465.1 uncultured Chromatiaceae bacterium | reverse complement strand
ATGACGCCCTTGGGCGCCGCGTGCTGCTCCAGGCCGGCGGTCGTCTTCTCGGTACTCTGGGTTCTCGGGCGCATGTACCGTGACAGCGAGATGGTTGCGCTCGCCGCCTCGGGATTCGGCTATTCGCGCATCTTCCGGTCCGTGCTGCTGGCCGCACTGCCTCTGGCCGCGCTGGTGTTGCTGCTGGTCATGGAACTGCTGCCCTGGGCCAAGGGCTATGTGTCACAGCTCCGGGCCGTGGAGGCCAGCACGGCCGATATATCTGGCTTGAAACCGGGTCGCTTCAACGAATTCAGTCGTGGTGGCCTGGTCGTGTTCACGGAACGGCGGGCAGAGGACGGTTCCGAACTGGGCGGCGTGTTCGTGCAGGACCGGCAGCATGGCAAGCTCGGCCTGGTGACCGCGGAAACCGCTTACCAGCGGACAGACCCGGACACCGGCGAGCGCTTCATCATCCTGACCGAGGGGCGTCGCTACGAGGGCACGCCTGGCCAGCTGGATTACCTGCTCGGTCGCTTCGACGAATATGCGGTGCGCATCCCAACGGCCGAGACGGATACCGCGCAGGTATCGGAGAGCTCGAAGCCCTGGCAGGAGCTGATCGCGTCCGATGATCCCGAGGATCATGCCGAGTTTCATTATCGGCTCTCGGTGCCGTTGGCGCTGTTGGCGTTCGGCATCCTGGCCGTGCCGCTGGCGCGCTCACCGCCCCGCTCGGGTGTCTATGGCCGGCTCATTTTCGCCGTGCTGGTGTACTTCACGTTCATGAACATGCAGCACGTGGCAGAGAACTGGCTCGAGGACGGCGTGCTTCCGGGCTGGTTGGGCATGTGGTGGCTGCCGCTGCTGATGGTGCTGTTTGCGGGTCTGCTCATCGTGGTCGATTCGAACTGGTTTGCGATGCAGTTTCGCCGCTGGAGGGTGGGGCATCAATGAGGCTCTCGCTACTCGAAAGGTATATCGGCGCAACCATGTTGAAGGCGACGCTGGTCACGGTGTTCGTGCTGGTCGTGCTGCTGGTCTTTTTCGGTCTGATCGACGAGTCGGACAACGTCGGGCGCGGCAACTACGGTCTGGGCGACGCGTTTCTGGTGGTGCTGTTATCGGTGCCGCGCTACGTGTTCGATGTCTTTCCGGTGGCCGCGATGCTCGGCAGTCTTGTCGGTCTGGGCGCGATGGGTTCGCATGGTGAGCTGGTCGCGATGCGTTCCGCCGGCTTTTCGCTGCGCCAGATCATTGGCGCGGTCCTCAAGACCGGTGTCCTGATGATGGTGCTGGTCTTCCTGTTCGGCGAACTCGTCGCACCGGCCAGCGAGCAATGGGGAGAACAGCACCGCATCGAGCAGATGGAGAGGAAGACGACCTTGAAGACGCGCCACGGTTTCTGGGCGCGCGACGGGAGCGCCTTCGTCAACATACGGGAGATCCTGCCGCGCGCCGAGCTACGCGACATCTACATCTACGAGTTCGACGATGCTCGGCGGCTCACGCTCGCGACGCGCGCAGAGCGTGCCGAGCACCGCGGAGATCACTGGATGATGTTCGGCATCAGTCAAAGCCGGGTCTCAGATAGCGGGGTCAGCCAGCGCCGACTGGCCCAGGCACGATGGGATTCCCTACTCGATCCGGGATTGTTGCGCGCGGTTCTGGTCCACCCGACCATGTTGCCGCTCCACGAGCTGTACCGTTACATCCGCGTGATGCGCGAAAACAGCCAGTCGGCGATCGATTACGAGGTCGCCTTCTGGTCCAAATTGGCAACGCCACCGGCGACCCTGGTGATGCTGTTCCTCAGTGTGCCGTTCGTGCTCGCGCACAGCCGTTTCGTGAGCATGGGGCAGCGCCTGTTCCTCGGCGTCGCGGTCGGCATGGCGTTCTACACGCTCAACCGCGGGATGTCTTACGTCGCGTTGGTCTACGGTATCAACCCGATGGTGACCGCGCTGATCCCGGCGGCCGCATTCCTCGCCATCGGGGTGTTCATGATCCGCCGGGTACGTTGAGGGCCGGGCGGGTGCGCATCAGTCCTTGCGCAGTATAACGAGCCGCGTCCCGCTGAGACGATCGTGCCAGGCGAGTCCGTCGCGGTCGATCCAGACCCAGAGGAATCCGAGGCCGAACGCGAGCAGCGAGACCCAGGCAGCCCCGTAACGCAGCAGCGACTGGCGCCAGGTGACCGGACGACCATCGCGGTCGAGCAGCTTCAGGCGCCAGGCGCGCATCCCGAGCGTTTGCCCGCCGTGCGTCCAGAACCACCCGAAGAACACGGCTGGGGCGGCGAGCAGAAAGGCCTGCAGCACCAGGTGTGAGCCGCTCGTTTCCGCGCCCAGTGCCATTCGCACGAAGGTATCCACCGTGGCTCCGAGCAGCCAGATACCGGCCATCAGCCAACTGTCGTAAAAGATCGCCGCCAGTCGGCGCCACAGGCCTGGGACCGCGGCCTCGTTCAGATCCGTCTGCGTCATATTTGTCGGTCTTCGTGCCACGGGCCTGTCGGGTAGCGGTGCGGCCCCTGCGGCCGCGTCGGCATCGGCGAACGCGCCGCTGGGCCCCTGTAATAAAACTGTAACCACATGATTCTTATAATATTAAACCTGTATAGGGAATTTACCGAGGGCAACCGGGATTGCCCCTAATGGCTTGTTCGCGGTTTTTCCAGATAATCTTTAGTATCCGAATTTCGCAAAACGGCCGAAGATCGTGTGCGAGCGGTACGCTTCTCAAAGGAGGGAAGAATGGAGCAGCGAAACTCTGACCGCAAGGCGGTCTCGCTGGACGCGGTGATCGGTTGCTCGCGCTTCGGCCTGATTCGAGGCAGGATCGTCGATCTCGGCTACAGCGGTCTTTACATCAGGGCCGAGACCAGCATCGTACCAATCGGCGCCTCGGTCACAGTGACCTTTCAACCGGATCCCGACAGCACTGCCGCGTGTCTGAACATCCGCGGGCGGGTCGCGCACCAGAGCCTGCAAGGCTTCGGTGTCGCGTTCGACGACCTCGACGCGCATTGTCGTGAGGCACTGGATAGGCTGCTGCCGGCCATGCCGCCGGTGCCGAATCGCGCGGTGCCGGTGTTGCGAGCGATCTGAACGGCCGGGCGTTTGATCCGGGTGCCGCGCCGCGGGACCCGGTGCGCGGCGTGCCCGGTTGGTTATTTGCGAGCCCCGGGTGATAATCCGCCCACGGCGGTTCACCGGGACGAGATCCATCAGCAAACGTTCGTTTTCGCGACGGCTTCTCACAGGGATTCCGATCCCCGTCCTGGCGCTCGCTTTCGGCCTGTTGACGGGATTGATCCTCTGGGTGGTTGTGGACCGGGTGCAGACACGTGCGCTGAGCCATATCTTCGACCAGGCGCTCGAGAGTCAGCTCGATCAGCAGGCACGCGAATCGCTGATCCGATTCGACGAATACCGCCGCTCGTTCGGTTATTTCGCCCGCCTCGTGGCGACGCATCGGCGCATGGCCGACTATCTCGACCCGGTGATCTGGGGCGCAAGGCCGCTCCAGGTCGTGCACTACGACGCGCGCAATCCGCCGAGCTGGTTGCCGGACGACCTGACCTGGCAGGGCGGCGTGAATCCCAGTTATTTCCTGTTGGTCGACCCGTCGGGTGCGGTACGCGAGCTGTACAGCCCTGGCGGACAGCCGCTGCCGGCGGGACTGCAGAGCGAGGCGGGTGGAGTGCCGGTCAGGCAGCGACGGGCTTTCCTCACCTTGCTCAACGAGCAGCCCTGGTTGATCGTCTCAGAGCCGACCGAAGACAACGCGCGCACGCCGATGGGCAGTGTGGTCGTGATGATCCCGCTGGACAGCCCCTTCCTGAACGCATCCCAGCAGTTCGTCAAATCGTCGCATAACGTCGTCGCTATCCTCGATCCCGATGCGCAGCGCATTCTCTCCAGCAGCAATGCCGTCCTGGTACCGGATGGTGCGATGCTGTCCACGCTGCGCAGGGACTATCTGATCACTGCGCAGTCGTTCTTCGAGTACGAAGATGCCGATGTCAGCCTGTTGTTCGCGACCCTGCTGCCGCGCGCATCGTTCGAAAGGACCGGACAGCAGGTACTCGATCTGGAGCGCCGCCAGCGATTGATCGGTGCGGCGGTGATCATCTCTTCATTCGTGCTGCTGTTTCTGTTGTTGTCCAGCCGTATCAGCAGGCTGCTGCGCCGCGTATCCAGTCTTTCGCGGCGTGCCCTGGACATACCTGACGCGGCCGTCGATCGGCACGGTAATCAGTTGCTGATCCTGGAGGACTGGATTCGCGACTTCGTTCAGCTGGTGATGCGGGCGCGTGACGAAATGCGCCGGCAGCATGAAAGCGAGCTGCGGCAGACCGAAAAGCTGCGCGTCGCGATAATGGACGCATCGCTCGATTCGGTCGTCACGGTCAACGAGCGCGGCGAGATCATCGACTTCAACCCGACCGCGCAGGATACCTTCGACTACCGTCATGAAGAGGCCGTCGGCCGTTCGTTCAACGAGTTGCTGGTCGCCCCGAAATGGCGCGAGACGTTCGAGCGACTGCTGTCCTTGTCGCTGACCGGTGCCGAACAGGGCGCGCCGTTGCAGCGGGTCGAAATGCAGGCCGTGGCCCGGGACGGCCGGGTCATTCCGGTGGAGCTGTCCGTCAAACCGGTGTTTCTCGAAGAACAGCTGGTCATCACGCTTTACCTGCGCGACATCGCGGAACGCAAGGTGCGCGAGGCGGAGATTCGCAGCCTGGCGGCGTTTCCCAGTGAAAGCCCGATCCCGGTGTTGCGGATCAACCGCAGGGGTGTCATTACCTACGCGAACCAGTCGAGCATGCCGCTACTGCGATACTGGGGATGCCGCCCGCTGCAGACGCTCCCGGTCTACTGGCGCAACCGAATCGAGGAGGTCCTTGCCAAACGCTCGACCGGTCAGTACGAGGTGACCACCGACCATGGTGTCTTCTCGCTGCTGCTGGCGCCGGTGGCGGAACTGGACTATGTGAACGTCTATGCCCGCGATATCACCAGTGAGCGCCTGGCCGAGGAGGAGCTGAAGCGGCGCCAGAATGAGCTGGTGCACGTCACGCGCCTGAGCAACATGGGGGAGATGGCCACCGGTATTGCGCACGAGCTGAACCAGCCATTGTCCGCCATCGTGAATTTCGCCAACGGCTGTGCGCGGCGCCTGCGCTTGGACATCGGAGGCAAGGACGAGCTGTTGCATGCGCTCAGTCAGATCTCGGCGCAGGCCAACCGGGCGGGCGAGATCATCAAGCGGCTACGCGGCATGGTCAGTCGCCGCCAGCCAGTGCGCGAGCTGGTCGATCTGAACGTGCTGGCGCGCGAGACCTGCTCATTGATCAGCCACGAACTGAAGCGTCAGCAGCTGCTGATCGACAGGCGACTCTCGGAGCAACCACTCTGGGTCCGCGTCGACTCGGTCCAGATCGAGCAGGTGTTGATCAACCTGTTGCGTAATGCGCTCGATGCGTTGAACGATACGCCGTCCGCGGAGCGGCGCCTCGTGATCGAGTCCGGCGTGCAGTCCGACGGCATGGTCTACGTCAGTGTGCAGGACAACGGAAGCGGCATTTCGCACAAGGCCATGGAGCACCTTTTCGACCCGTTCTTCAGCACCAAGGAAAGCGGCATGGGCATGGGCCTGGCGATCAGTCAGACGATTATGAACAACCATCATGGTAAGATCCGGGCGGATTCCTGGCCAGGAAGCGGCAGCACGCTCACGATCGAGCTGCCACCGAGTGTGGAGGCGAGCGTCAGCGCAGTATCATGAAGTATGTCTGACACAGCGTTTAACAAAGCCACCGTGTTCGTGGTCGATGACGACCAGGCGATGCGCAACTCGCTGAAATGGCTGATCGAGTCGGTGGGCATGCAGGTGGAGAGCTTTTCTTCCGCCGACGAGTTCCTGGCCCAGTATCAGCCGGGTCGCGCCGGCTGCCTGGTGCTCGATGTGCGCATGCCGGGCATGAGCGGTCTCGATCTGCAGGAACACCTCACCGAGAGAAATATTCGCACCCCGGTGGTGATCATCACCGGTCACGGCGACGTACCGATGGCCGTGCGGGCCATGAAGGGCGGTGCGATCGATTTCATCGAGAAGCCTTTCAATGACGAGGTGCTGCTCGACGCGATCCGCCGCGCGATCACCTACGAGGAGCAGCAGCGCTCGCACCATTCGGAGCATCTCCAGATCCGCAAACGCCTATCGAACCTCACGCCACGCGAGCACGAGGTGATGGGGATGGTCACGGAGGGCAAGTCCAACAAGGAGATCGCGAATGCCCTCGGTGTGTCGGCCAAGACCATCGAGGCCCATCGGGCGCGCGTGATGGAGAAAATGCAGGCCGGATCGCTCGCCGAACTGGTGCGTATGGTGCTCGCCGTCGACGGCGACGGCTGAGCGCGGCCGGCCGCGCTTCAATCCGGGCACTTGGGCGCAATGACCGGCTGGCGATGAGCAGGGTTCATGGCTTCCCACCGATTGCGGCCGCCGACGCGCGACTGCTGCTGTTGGGCTCGATGCCCGGTAAGGCGTCTCTGCTTGCCCAGCAGTACTATGCGCATCCACGAAATGCATTCTGGCCGATCATCGAGGCCCTGTTTGGCATTGACCGGTCGCTGGCCTATGCGGCGCGCTGCGCGCAGCTGATGCGGCGAGGAGTCGCGGTCTGGGACGTGCTACAGACCTGCACGCGGGGAAGCAGCCTCGACGCTGACATTGTTCAGTCGTCGATCGTGCCGAACGATTTTCCGGCGTTCTTCGCCGCACACCCGGGTATCCGTGCGATCTATTTCAACGGTGCGATGGCCGAGAAGTCCTTCCTTCGGCACGCCAGCGCGCGGTTGACCGACGCACAGCAGCGATTGCCGATGATTCGCCTGCCGTCGACCAGTCCGGCCAATGCCGGCTACAGCTTCGAGCGCAAATTGGCGGCCTGGCGCATTCTGCGCGACTGAGTGCGCCTGCCGGCGCTATACGCCGTCCCGCCTCGGCATTCGCCCGTCAGCGTGTTGCCAGTTCCGTGATCGGGCCGGGGTTCTTCGCGTCGACCTTTGCGTAGAGGTCGTAGAGTGCCGCCTGCAGCGCTTCCTCGATTACCGGGTGGTAGAACGGCATGCGCAACAGATCGCCGACCGTCAGTCCCTGCTGGATGCTCCAGGCCAACAGGTGCCCCAGGTTCTCCGCCTTTGCGCAGATCATCTCGGCCCCGAGCAATCGACCGCTCGCCTTTTCCGCATAGACGCGAATGATGCCCTTGTTCTTCGCCATGATCAGAGCGCGGCCCACCGGTGCCATCTGCATCTCGCCGATCACCGTGCTGTCCGGGTCCAGATCGGCATGGCGCTGGCCGACCTGGACGATGTTCGGGTCGCAGAAGGTGATGCTCAGTGGCGTCTTGCGACGGTAGGCCGTGACTTGCTCGCTGACTGCGTTCTGCCCGGCGATGCGTCCCTCGTCACCGGCCTCGTGCAGCAAAGGACGCTCCCCGGTCACATCGCCGGCGAGGAAGACCGGCAGGTCGCCGACCTGCATCGTGTGGGGGTCATAGAGCGGTATGCCGCGGTCGTCGACCGGCGCGCCGATGACGTCCAGGCCGAGCTTTTCCACGTTCGGCTGGCGTCCAATGCCGGCAAATACGCGGTCGACCTCGATGCTGTTCTCACCGGCGCTGACCTTCAGCCTGCCGTCGGCCCCTTCGCTGATTTCCGCGCCATGGCCCAGCCACAGAGGAAACTCCTTGCCGATGATCTCGATCGCCGACTTGATCGCGGCCGGGTCGCTCAGGCCGCCGATCGCATCGCTGAGGTCCACGCCGACCACGTTGCAGCCCAGCCGATGCAGCGATTGACCGAGTTCCAGGCCAACCACGCCGAGACCGACGACCGCGACCGAGGGCGGCAGTTCCTCCAACTCGAAAAACTCGTCGGTGGTGATGATGCGGTCACGAAACGCCTCCCAGGCCGGCGGGACGATAGGGCGTGAGCCGGTCGCGATGATCACCCGGCCGGCACGGATGCGTTGGCCGTCCTGCATCTGGAGCACATTGGGTTCGACGAAACGTGCGTAGCCCTCGATAAACATGCCATCCGGCATGCGGTCGGTACTGTTCGATACGACCCGTTCGACGAACATGTCGCGCAAGTCCTGGACATAGCCCATGGCCTCGCCGACGTCGAGGTTCAGGCCCTCCTCGCCCTCCAGTCCGAACCGTTTGAACACCCCGCGGCGATGAAAGTCCTCGGCCACCTGTATCACCGCCTTGGAAGGCATACAGCCGACCCGGGCACAGGTGGTGCCGAGTTCGCCGCCATTGATCAGCACAACGGACTTGCCCGATGGCCGGACCCGCCCCATCGCATACAGTCCGGCGCTGCCCGAACCGATGATCGCGACGTCTACCTGGCGCTCTTCCACGTGGAAACCTCTGCGTCTGAAAAACCGGAGGCCAGTTTAACCGCTCGGGCCCGGATGATTCAGGCCTATCGAGGACGGTAATCCACCGGGCGCCAACTCAGTGGTGCCGGTGTGCGCCGCGGGTGCGTGCCGGCGAACGCCGGTGGCGTCCGACGCGGCATGATCGGCGGCAGGCGATGGGCCGTCGCTGGGTAGACGGCGGCCGGGTAGGGTATCGATCGCCCGAACGCCCTGTGGTCGGGCCCGGATTTGAAACAGAAGAATGCGTTGGCCGCGTGCGGCAGCGTCAGCGTCGCGCAGAGCACCGCGACCCAGCTACAGCGCCGGGTACTGCCGGCCCGGGTTGAGGATCCGTTGCGGGTCGAATACCTGCTTGAGTCCGCGCTGCACCCGTTCGCGCACCTCGTCGAGCGGGTGAAATACCGGTGTCTTGGGGTCGCCATGGCGAAAAAGTATGGCATGTCCCCCGACTTTTGCGACCTCGGCCCGAATCGCGTCTGCACTGCAGTCGCTGTACACCCAGCGCTGCGCACCGGCCCAGTCGGTCAACACCTGCCGCTCACACGCCAGGCGCGGCGTGGCCGGGGGGACCGACAGACGCCACAGTGGGCGCTCGGAGTCGAAATAGGGCAGGCGCTGGTCGCGTAAATCGCGCCAGAACGCGTTGTCGGCACCGGTTTCGCCGCCTATCTGCCCCTCCCAGGCCGTCACGCTCGCCGCGTTCCCCGACAGGCGCAGATACAATCGATCGTCCAGGTGGCAGGCGCCCGACAGCGGCGCCGGCTGTCGGGCCAGGTCGCGCATCAGGGCCAGCGCCCGGTCGCGCGACAACGTCAGGGTCAGGCTGCGCTCGAGCTTCGGTGCCGGCAGGACCTTGATCGAGACCTCGAGCAATACGCCCAGCGTGCCCAGCGCGCCGGCCATCAGGCGCGACAGGTCATAGCCGGCGACGTTCTTCATGACCTCGCCGCCGAAACGCAGGATACGTCCGCGGCCGTCCAGCAGTGTGACGCCGAGCAGCAGGTCACGGGGCGCGCCGCCCCAGGGTCGGCGCGGCCCGCCCAGGCCGGCCGCGATGGCGCCGCCGAGGGTCGCCGTCCCGGCGAAGCCCGGGGGCTCGAACGCAAGCATCTGGCCATGCTCGGCCAGCAGTGACTCGATTTCCGGCACCGGGGTCCCGGCGCGTGCAGTCAGCACCAGTTCCGTGGGTTCGTAGCTGACCACCCCGCGATGCTCGGCGACCTCGAGGATGTCGCCGGCCACCGCATGGCCATAAAAGCCCTTGCTGTCGCGGCCGACCACGCGCACTGCCTGCTGGCGGGCCGCGGCCTCGCAAACCTGAGCGGCCAGGTCGCCCGAGAGGTCACGATCGGCCATCAGAAACGCTCCAGATGCGGGAAGCGCAGGTCGCCCTTGTGCACGTGCATCGCACCGAATTCGGCGCAGCGGTTCAGGGTCGGGATGGCCTTGCCCGGATTGAGCAGTCCGTGCCGGTCGAATACGGCCTTGACGTCGTGGAACAGCTGCAACTCCTCCGGCGGAAACTGCGCGCACATCTGGTTGATCTTCTCCAGGCCAACGCCGTGCTCGCCGGTGATGGTGCCGCCCACCTCGACGCACAGTTCCAGAATGCGACCGCCGACCTCCTCGGCCAGCTCGAGTTCGCCCGGGTTGTTTGCGTCATACAGGATCAGCGGATGCAGGTTGCCGTCGCCGGCATGGAACACGTTCGCCACGCGCAGGCCGGATTCCTCCGAGTAGCGAGCGATTTCGCCCAGCACCCGCGGCAGGTGCTTGCGCGGGATGGTGCCGTCCATGCAGTAGTAGTCGGGGGAGATGCGTCCGACCGCCGGGAACGCGGCCTTGCGTCCGGCCCAGAAGCGTGCCCGCTCGTCATCGTCGCCGGCCGTGCGCACCTCGGTCGCGCCCGAGTCGAGCAGTCGCTGACGCACGCGGGCGATATCCTCCGACACCTCCTCGTTGCCGCCGTCGACCTCGCACAACAGGATCGCGGCCGCGCCGGTCGGGTAACCAGCATGTACGAAGTCCTCGGCCGCGCGAATCGAGGGGTTGTCCATCATCTCGAGTCCGGCCGGCAGAATCCCTGCCGCGATGATGTCCGCGACCGCCTGGCCGGCCGTCGCGACGTCGTCGAACGCCGCCAGCGCCACCTGGGCTCGTTGCGGGATCGGCAGCAGCTTGACCGTCACCTCGACCACCACGCCCAGCATCCCCTCCGAGCCGGCTACGAGGGCCAGCAGGTCGTAGCCCGGGCCGTCGAGACCACCCCCGCCGAACGTCACGCGTTCGCCCTCGATCGTGATCACCTCGACCGAGAGCAGGTTGTTCACGGTCAGGCCGTACTTAAGGCAATGTACGCCGCCCGCGTTCTCTGCGACGTTTCCCCCGATCGAGCAGGCAATCTGCGACGAGGGATCCGGTGCGTAGTACAGGCCGTGAGGTTTGGCCGCCTCGCTGATCGCGAGGTTGCGCACCCCCGGCTGTACGCGGGCCCGGCAATTGTCCGGCTCGATCGCCAGGATCTTGTTGAGCCTGGCGAGGCTCAACAGCACCCCGTCCTCGACCGGCAGGGCCCCGCCGGACAGCCCGGTACCCGCACCCCGCGCGACCACCGGCACCCTGAGCTCGTTGCAAATCCGAAGCACGGACTGCACCTCCTCGGTGCTACCGGGGAGCGTGACCAGCAGCGGGACCACGCGGTAAGCTGCCAGGCCGTCGCACTCGTAGGGTTTGAGCTCCTCGGGGGAACTCAGTACATAGGCCGCGTCGAGCACCGGGCGCAGTCGTGCGACCAGCTCCTCGCGTCGTTTTTTCAGGTCGATCGCGTGCATGCCGTCATTGTCGCAAAAAAGTGCGCCGCGCGGGCCTTGAACGATCCGCACCATCCACCGGCAGCCGAAGACTTCCAAGCGGTCGCTTGCC